>JAOAJJ010000276.1 GCA_026414245.1 Candidatus Bathyarchaeota archaeon | reverse complement strand
TAAGAGTTGAGGAACAGATGATTGACGCTATAGTGGATCATGGTGGAATGGATAAGAAGAAAGCTAGAGAGATTGCGTTATCAATGCTGAAAGAGGTTGGGTTACCAGTCGAAGTTGCAGAGATATATCCGCACCAGCTTAGCGGCGGTATGAGACAAAGGGTTATAATAGCGACCGCTATAGCCCTTAAGCCAAGCCTCGTAATAGCGGATGAGCCGACAACAGCCTTAGATGTTGTGGTTCAGAGGGGAATCCTTCAGCTTCTTAGAATGCTTAAAGAAAATTATAGTATGACTGTTATAATGGTTTCGCATGATATGGCGGCACACGCGCAAGTAGCGGATAGAATAGTAATAATGTATGCTGGCAAAATCGTGGAGGTCGGTTCAATTAATCAGATATTTGAGGAGCCATTACACCCCTATACGAGGGGCTTGATATCAGCTATACCCGCTATAGGAAAGAAGTATGTTAAGGGTATACCGGGCTTGGCTCCAAGCCCCTTAAACTGGCCTCCAGGCTGCAGGTTCCATCCCAGATGTCAACATGCAACAGAGATATGCGTTAAGGTTGAGCCTTCTATGAGAGAGGTTGAATGTGAAAGACTTGTGGCATGCCACCTATACGGGTGATTAAGGTATGGATCAGCTATTGCTAGAGTTGAGGGATGTTAATAGGGAGTTTAAAGTTGGGGGAGGATTAGGATTATTCTCTAGGAAGATCATAAAGGCTGTAGATGCCGTCTCATTCAGTATGCCAAGTAAACCATGGATAACGGCTTTAATAGGTGAGAGTGGGAGCGGTAAAACCACAATAGCCAGAATGATACTTGGGCTTCTGCCACCCACTTCCGGCGAGATTTTATATAAAGGCAGAAGGGTCTCTGAATGGATCAAGAAAAACAAAATGGAGTATTACAGAGAAGTCCAGCCCATTTTTCAGGATCCGTACAGCATTTATAATCCTTTTTATAGGGTTGACCGGGTTCTTGAAGTTGCCGTCAAAAAATTTAAACTCGCATCTAGCAGGGAAGAGACCCGAGACCTCATGATTAAGGCTATGGAGGATATAGGGCTTAGGCCTGAAGATCTTCTTGGAAGATATCCGCATCAGCTTAGTGGGGGCGAGAGACAGAGATTCATGCTAACAAGAATACTTTTAATTAGGCCTAGGCTCATAGTTGCTGATGAACCGATATCTATGATAGATGTTTCTCTAAGAGCTATTTTTCTAGATCATCTATTATCTTTTAAGGAGAAGTATGGTATTTCATGCCTATATATATCGCATGATTTACATACAGCTAGTTATC
>JAOAJJ010000275.1 GCA_026414245.1 Candidatus Bathyarchaeota archaeon | reverse complement strand
ACTGTAATATTAGCTATTGGGCTTAGACCTAAGGTTGAGCTGATTGCTAGAGCTGGAGCCCTCTTAGATGATGCTACCGGTGGGCCTATGGTAAATGATTGGTTGGAGACAAGCATACCGGGGGTTTTCGCCGCCGGCAACGTGCTTGTAGTTAACGATCTAGTCGATTACGCTGCTGAGCAGGGTGAGAGGGCGGCTGAGTCAGCCTCCAAATTCATAAGCGAGGGTGATCTCCCAAGACGCGGGGTTAAGCGTTTAATTCGGGGGCGTAACATAAGACTTATCGTTCCCCAATTAGTTAGTTGTCTCCAAGATGTCGTTTTCTATGGGCGGGTTAACGTACCGGAGGAAGATGTCGCAATCCAGTTTGAGGAGATTGGAAAGATCTTTAGACTGCCGGCAGTTAGGCCGCCGGAAATGTTTAGGGTTAAGATTTCGACCAGGGATCTTTCGAAGTTGAGGGGTGAAAAGCTAACGGTCAACGTAATGAAGGTGTGAGGCGTAGTGAGCTCAGATCTCTATAATGGAGCCTCAGGAAGTTTTCGTAGGATTACTTGCATTATATGTCCGCTGGGATGCTCTCTTAAGGTGCTCCTAAAGGATGATGAGGTGATTCTGGTTGAGGGAAACAGGTGCCAAAGAGGAGTAATATACGCTAGGGATGAGGTTAAACCTAAACGTACCCTTATAACCGTTGTTAAAGTTTATGGCGGTGTGCCGCCAGTTGTGTCTGTTAAGACATCTAAGCCGGTACCTAAAGACCTAATCTCTGAAGCGATGAAAATTATTTCTAAGATAAGTGTTAAGGCGCCGGTTAAAATAGGTGACATAATAATTAGGGATCTTCTCGGTTTAGGTGTTGACGTGGTGGCGACGAGGGGGGTTGAAGCTGTTTAAGGCGTACATGGAGTCCTAAATCTTACACTACGCTATCTATGCTTCTCAGTCTTCACGTAATTGGCGTAGCGAATAAACTTATATTTTTGGCAGCTCATAAGTTTTTGGTGATTTATCTTGGTGCTCGAGGAGAGCTGGAGCCTAGCGAAAGCATGCTTTCACATAGTTAGAAAGGATAAGGAGATGCTAATCTATCCAGCGATAATAGCGGCTGTCGTCTTCCTCATAATTCTGGCATTCATAATCAGCCTATTCTACAACATACTTGTCTTAGTGGCGCTCCTAGTTTCCATCCCACTGTTAACAGTCGCCCTCTCATTCATAGGGGTCTTCTTTGAGGCAGCCGTTGTAGGCTGCGCGGGCATAAGGCTTGAAGGCGGAAACCCTAAAGTTAAAGATGGGCTCATCATCGCCGGTAAAAGATGGTGGCCGCTCTTCAAGTGGGCGTTAATAGGCATTCTCGTTGGGTTGCTGCTGGGAGCCGTCAAGAGATCCTTTGGGGGGAGAAGAACCCCTGTAGGAACATATAGGCCTAGAC
>JAOAJJ010000274.1 GCA_026414245.1 Candidatus Bathyarchaeota archaeon | reverse complement strand
TTTCCGCCTCAACTCAACGCTGTTGAAGGAAAATTTCCATATACCTTCTTCGGTCTAGAGCCGGGCACAACTAAAGAGGATATTAAAAGATGTTTGGAGAAATGGGGTATGGGTGATAATGGCATCCTATATTTCTCTAGAGCCTATAAACTTAAGCCTGGGACAGGGTGGTTTATTCCAGCCGGCATTCTCCACGCTCCGGGAACACTCGTAACATATGAAGTGCAGAAAGCATCCGATGTTGGCGCTATATATCAATCTATGCTTGAGGATAAGCCCATACCATGGGATCTCCTCGTAAAAGATGTTCCTAAAGAGCATCACCAAGATCTAGATTATATCGTCGATATGATGGATTGGAGCGAGAATCTAGACCCTGAATTTAAGAGACACCACTATATTGAACCTATCCCAGCCATAGATCCAGAAGAATCTAGAAAAATGGGTTACGAGGAGAAATGGGTAATATATGGCTCAAATGAGTTCAGCGCAAAGGAGTTAACGGTTTACCCAGGCAACAGTGTGAAGATATTTGATAAAACGGCATATGGGCTCGTCGTTATACAGGGGCATGGGAGAATAGGTAAATTTAAGGTTGAAGCGCCGACCATGATAAAGTATGGTGACCTAACAAGCGATGAACTATTTGTGACTGTTGAAGCGGCGAAGGATGGCGTAGAGATAGTTAACGAGAGCTTAAACGAGAACCTGGTCGTACTGAAGCATATGGGACCTGAAAATCCGGACGTGCCGAAGAAGCCTCGTTTCAGCTGAGATTAAATCGCTTTTCTGATGGAAACATGAGCGATATAATTGACGACGTTTTCGAGACCGGAGCTGATGGCATATGGATGAGTGTTATACTGATTTAGGGCAGCGGTGGTAGAGGGGCTTATGGCTGAGGTGGCGATGAAAGACCCAGGTTATATGGAGGTATTGGTTTAAAATTTGCGATTAGGCGTTGCTATACGCATCTACCCTCTCCCCTCTCTAAGATGAATTCTTGGAAAAGCCTGTCTGTAGCATGGTCTTAGCGAAGTCAGCGAGCCTGACCTATTGTTTACACCGCCCCCATTCCTCCATCTCATAGTGTAGATTTTTACGCATCTTTCCGCGCTATTGGGTCATGGGTTACTATGATAAATGTTTGCCCACATCTCTGTTTAGATCTTTTATTAGGTTCATAGGTTCATTAATGCGAGTGCGGATTTTGAGTCTAGGTCACCGGGTTAGCTCATCGGCTAAAACTATTGATGGATTATTTGCCGGCGCCCTTGCTACCGCTACACGCTGCTGCCCTCCTCCTCTCAGCTCATCAGGCTTGCGGTCGGCTTTTGTCTCTTAACGTTATTCAGGGCGGAGACATTAACTTTGCAGCGCCTATAAACTTTACTCGAATTGATGGTTCTGACAATAGTTTTAGGCATGTCTAAGCG
>JAOAJJ010000273.1 GCA_026414245.1 Candidatus Bathyarchaeota archaeon | reverse complement strand
GTATAGGTCGATTCTAAACTTGAATGATGAATTTGATTATGTTAAAGCGTGTGCAATCGAGGATCTTCATGGCTTCCTAGAGCCTGAGAAACAGATACGCCGCGAAAGTATAGTTAAATTCTCATTCATGATTCCTATAGAGGAGCAGAGGTCAGAGTTCTCCTCGATAACCCATAATAGGGTTGATATAAAGCTTGATGGAAGCGTTGGAGAAGCGATGATGGTCATGAAGCGTGAGCATGCCAGCGGAATCTATGGTTTCCTCTGCTCCATGGATCTAGCATTCGCCGGGGTCTCTTTAGCGAATCCAGATAAGAAGCTGCCGCCAAATGACCGTAAAATCAGGATAAGGGCGGCTTTAACAGCTCTTATGGATGTCTTCTCAGGGCGCTTTGGGGCGGCGCAGGCAAGAGCTCTACCAATAATAAAGACGACTGAGCTAATTTGCATCGCCTCCAAGAAGCCAATACCCAACGCAATCCACGGCTTTTATAAGGATTATGCTGAAGAGACAGCGAATATTGTGAAATCCACTGTTACCCATGGTCTAATTAGACGGGATGAGGTGAGGATATCTGTCCTTGGAAGACCCCTCGACGTATTCAGGGCTGAAGGCATCTCGGTAGAGGAGGCTAAGACCGCCTCGGAGGCAATAACTAAAGTGATGGAGGCTATTAACGAGTGGCTTTAACTGCGGTATGCGCAAAGATCAACGCCCCCATTTTTTCTCTTAAGCATCCAGAGGTTTTTCAGGTAGCCGCATCCCTCCCAGTACCACAGCCCTCATCTCTCGTTGGGGCATTAGCGTATTGTATTGGGGTGGAGCGGGGCATAGGGTTGAAGGCTCAGGATATAGTTATGGAGAACATTATAGCGGCTAGAGGAAAGCTGCTCAGCGAGGCCACTGTTACTAACCCCATTATTCTAAGGAGGTTTAGGATACTCGATAAGGGTCTTGAGGTAGGGGGATTCGAAAGGGCTTGCGAAGCCCTCCGCTCGGGCGACTTCGATTCCTTTAGGAGCGTGATTGAAAAAGAGCTTGCAGACGCCTTTTATAGGGAGTATCTGTCGCCCGCCATACTGAAGTGTATCTGGATTCTAAAGGACTCCGTAGAGGATAAAGCGCTATATTTACTGCAGAGGCTAGGCGACACCGAGTCTCTAATTAGTGTAGTGGAGGCTTGGTCTAGTGAATGCGCTGTCCTATCCGCTGATGATGCCTCAACAGACTATCCATTCACATTAAATAGCGAGGTGATAGATGCCATTTATGGCAGCTATACGACCATTAAGATGTGTGATGAGAGGCGGGAGCTTAAGTTATTCTATGTGCCATGTAAGAGGGAGGCGCGGAGCACCCGCGCCGGCGTCAAATACTTCGTCTACATCCCTACGAAGGTTAGCGTTAAGCTGAAGAAGCCCCATAGGGTATTCGCCGTAGATGGCGAATATAT
>JAOAJJ010000272.1 GCA_026414245.1 Candidatus Bathyarchaeota archaeon | reverse complement strand
GCCATATATCATCCCATATGCCGTGTATTGAGCCGAAAGCAGCTGCTAGAAAATCGCACCCTGTTTTCTTAACGAAGTATTCAACGTTCTCAGGCTTAGCCATCAGATCCTCAACAGATTTGCCTGCCCTTTCACGTATAATTCTTACAGCTTCAGCCGGCGGCAGGCTCCTTAAATAGGCAATCTCTTCCCTGGAAAAGTAGTCTTCGATTCTGGGAATTTTACCCAGTTCGGCTTCAACCGGCACCCCTCTAGCGTGGCACATTTCAACGACTTGACGGGTTAAATTAATATTTTCTTCTAGCGGTAGTGAAGACCCGTCAATGAGAACCGCTGTGAAGCCGGCGTCAAGGGCTTTTTTCACCTGGCTGATCTCTGTCGCATGATCGAGGTTTAATGCGATGCGAATATCTGTCTCAGCGGCGGCTATTTTAACCATTCCAGCGGCGAGAGACCATCCCGCATATTTAGCGGCTCCCGGGCTAACCTGAATTATTAAATCCACAGGCTCACCTAACTCTTTACTTAACTCTTCAGCAGCCCATATAAACGCCTGAACTGTCTCCATGTTATTGGCGTTAAAGGCTCCTACAGCCCTTCCCTCCTCTAACGCTGGTAGAAGCAGATCCTTCTCGTTAACAAGGGGCATTAATCATCACCACTTAAACCGCTGTTCTATGTTATGAGAGAGAAAAGGTATATAAAATTCTTTCCCCATCATCCGCCAGCCACGATAGGCACCACGGCGACCCGATCGCCATCCGCTAGCTTCGCGTTAAGTCCTCCTAAAAACTCTATATTCTGACCATTCAGCATTATATAAACGTCAGGTCTAAACGCGTTCTTAAAAGCTTCACCATAACGCTCTAAGGCTTTTTCCAGCAGATCTCTGACAGTAGATTCTTCTGGGAGCTCGAAAACTACCTCTTTTTCAGACACACTTTTCCTCAAATTCTCATCTAACAGTATAAGCTTAACTCTCACCATAGCCTTTACTCACCAATCAACATATTTAATAGCAGAGTCTAAATTAAGTTCAAGCAGCTTCTTTTTCATCGGTCTTCCCTCACGGTCTAATCCACGCTCAACATAATACTCTTCAAGCATGGGCTCCAAATCGACAGTCTGCCCTTTAGCCGCTCCGTCAACCATAAGCTCCTCTAGAAATCTTCTGGGCAACGTATCGTCTTTACGGCTAACTCCCATCCTAACATTGAACAATCTTTGAAGCATCCATATCCTTTCCCCGGCTTTTATAAGGTCTTCTAGCGTTGTCTCCCAGCCGGTTACCGCGCTATATAATTGCGCTATCTTCCTTAAGGGAACGCCGCCGAAGAGATAGACAAACTTGCAGATTCCTAGAGCGTCGATCATTCGGCAAACATCCTGCATCACTTTAACCA
>JAOAJJ010000271.1 GCA_026414245.1 Candidatus Bathyarchaeota archaeon | reverse complement strand
CTTCCTCTGCGCTAGATCTAGGAGAGGTGGAAGGGCTAAGGCGAGTGGACCCTTATTAGTTGTAACAACATGTTTACCGGACGATAAAGCCTTCCTAATATGCGTTAGTCCCGGCTCGCCACTCTCCAAATTATTCGATGAAACCTCTATGACGATGTCTCCATTAAGATCCTCTATGACCTCTATAGCTGAGAGTCCCGGTTTGCCCATAGGCTTCATGGCAGAAACTGAGCCAAAAAGTCTTTTAACTTCCAGGGCTCTGATTAAATCTACGCCTGCTTCTGAGATCGCTGCTCCACCACGATCAACTATTGCAACAACTTTCAGATCTAGCCCATATTTATCTTTGAGTATTTGGCGGTGTAGCGTGAGAATTTCGGCTAACCCCTGACCTACATTTCCAAATCCTATGAGGATTAAGTTAACCATGCTGTCCGCCTCCCACAGCTGGAATAATCGAGATCTCATCGTTTTCATTCAGTTTAGTCTCTAATGCGCCTGTAAATCTCACGTCTCTCCCATTTACGTATATGTTGACGAATCTTCTCAAATTACATTTTTCATCTAGGATTCTACTTTTAAGCTCCTCTCCATATTTGACCGAAATTTCATTGAGGGCTTCTTTAAGTGTTGAGGCATTAACGTAAACTATCTTTTCACCCGCAATCCTCGCTAATACACCAAATAAGGCTACTTTCACTTTAGCCATGTCTCACAGCACCTCCTAAGACCCTAAGATTCTTGAGGTTGCTGAGGTTAGGCTCCACCTCAATTATACTTATGTTGTCCACCGAAAAAATGTCCAGCGATTTAAAGCCACTGCCAGTAACACAACAAACAACCTCTTCATCTCTACCTATGTCGCCCGATTCAATAAGTTTTTTCAGGATGGCAACAGTCACTCCGCCAGCTGGCTCAGCAAAAATTCCCTCAGTCTTCGCTAGAAGTCTCATTCCCTCAATTATCTCCTCATCTGTCGCATGCTCGGCCAATCCCCCAGACTCTTTAATGGCTCTCAAAGCGTAGATTCCATCGCCTGGGTCGCCTATAGCCAAACTCTTAGCGACAGTTTCAGGCCTCTCAACTGGGAAAATATCTTCCGAGTTAGTCTTGAAGGCTTTAACTATCGGTGAGCAGCCCTCTGGCTGCGCTCCTATCAACCTTGTTTTAAGCTCATTAATTAGACCGAGCTCTCTGAATTGCTTTAATCCCCTCCATATGGCGCAGAGTAGTGCCCCGCTTCCCATTGGTATTATAATGTTATCCGGAGCCCTCCAGCCAAGCTGCTCACAAACTTCAAAAGCTATTGTTTTCGAGCCCTCAACATAGTATGGGCGCACATTAATGTTCACTATTCCCCAATCAAATTCATAAGCGGCTTGGGCAGCAAGCCTATTAGCGTCATCATATGTCCCTTTAACAGCGACTATCTTAGCCCCATAGGCAGCTGCCTGAAGAATCTTACTCCTTTCAGTACTAGATGGGATGAAAACGTAGCATGGTAGCTC
>JAOAJJ010000026.1:7892-10860 GCA_026414245.1 Candidatus Bathyarchaeota archaeon | reverse complement strand
GGGTAGATAATATCCTGAGAGATGGATAAAGTCCTTAATCAATAGGCTTGCTAACTCCATATTTAACCTTGTTCCATAAACTGGTGTCCGCTCGCTAATATGGAAGATGGGGATTGCTCCACTATGATCCAAGTGGCTATGTGTAGCTATTATCAAGCTAACTTCTCTGGGAGGAATATGCATCGGGAAGCCTGGCGTGTGATTAAGCATAACACCATAATCAAGTAGAATGCAAGTTTTAGCAGTCCTTACGGATATAGCGGCCCTACCAACCTCCCTAGCTCCACCTAAGAATCTTATCTCCAATGAACTGCTCCACCGTTTAATTCAATTGATCTCTCCACTTTAACTTAAATTAAGATATCTATCCTCAATAAAAATATAATCTTTATTATTCCTAATAATTTTAAGTTTAACCTATGCTTCTAAAGTTAATATGTTAGCTTTAATTTCTCTTTCACGGGCTCTTCTAATGAGCATACCTAATATCTTTTCACTCCAACATCCCTTTTCCATTAAAACAATTACTTTAACATAGGGTGTGGTGGCAATATACTCTAAAACCCTCTCAGCAACATACTCCATAGTTTCAGCATCTGGTGGATAGGCGTACTCATACTGGTATAGTGGGTAGGTCTCAGATAACTCGATCGGTATGATACCGAAGGGCGGCGAATAAAAACATACATGGATATCGTTCAAACTTAAGTTGAATTTTTCACATGCCTTCAGGACAACCTTTCTAACGTATTTCCGCCCGCGAGTGTGCTTTGTTTCAGAGTCAGGAATTAAAACCAATACTTTAGCTCGCTCCGGGGGAAAATATCTTTCCTTTAATCTCTTATTATGCCGAAGAACCTCAGGTCTAATCAAATCGATTGAGCTGAAGAAAAACAAGCCCCTCTTCTTCACATAAAGATCGCTTCTCTCGATATATTCGCGGTATTTCTGCAGTCTCTTTAGCGCTTTAAGAAGCGAGGGGTGGGCATACGCGCTCATCTCCAGATATTCCCATAACCTGCCCTCAACTATAGCCTGCTTTACCCTTTTAATCTCGGCGAAGCATACGTACAGGTTATGTTTACTTAACTCTCTTTCTCTCTCATTACTCGGCATCTCCATAAGGTCGCTTGGGCTACGCTTTACACAAACAGGGCAAGAGCATGGAAAATACTTCATGTTTTCTAGGCGAAGAGTCCCATAATTGGTCAGATACCTGTTCTCGCGGGCGAAGAGCGAGTAAGCCGCCGAGTCAAAAAGATCGCAGCCTAGAGCAACAGCCAAGGAGAACATCATAGGGTGTCCGGCTCCAAACAAGTGGAAAGGCCTTTCCACAGGTGATCTCATTTTAGCTGCAACTATCATGTCAACTAGCACGTCAAATAGGTATTGTTCCATAACAGGTGTCGGGCTTCCAAGGGCATGTATGTCAAACGGAAGCTTTCCCATCTCCTCAGCTGAAGCCGCAACTAGATCTATGTACCGTCCACCCTGAATTGGGCCAACCCAAATTATGTCAGCCCGACGCTTCATATTTTCCAGCTCTCTCGCCCTCCGTATCGTTTCCTCAACAGTGTATCTCGCATAGTCCACTGATACATCCCAACCGGTCGGTAAATCTAGAATCGTCGCTATGTCAGTGTTTATCTCCTCCTGATACCTTATGATTTCCTCATTAGTCACATCTAAGCCCCCATAAACGAGAATTTGATATGCTCCGGAATCCGTCATAACGACGCCTGGATACTCGAGTATGCTATGTATTCCTTTGCTCTTTGCCTCTTCGCCAAAATGTTTTTTAATGATGTATGCGTTCGTTATCAGGATTTTGCATTTAAAATCCTCCCATAACTCTTTGGGCTTCACAGATTCTCTAACCGGATTTATAACCGGTAGGAAAGCCGGGGTCTCAACTATCCCACTCTTTGTCTTAAATCTCCCTATTCTTGCGAGTAGATCTCTTTCTCGGATCTCAAATATCATACTCTATACGCACCGACGTGATGTTTATTACTATCTTTAACACTATTGAGGTTAGACTTAAAGGCGAGCGCCATTGGTTTGTGAAATAAGGATATATGAGAGCCCCAAATTAACTAATCCCGTCCTCATTGAGGGGCTTCCAGGCATAGGGCTTATTGCAAATATAGCGGTAGCCTTCCTCATAAAAAAGCTTAACGCGAAACTTTTCTGCGAAATTAAATCTTCCTACTTTCACGACATGGCCATCACTGATGAAATGGGTCTCCTAAAATATCCAGCTAACCAGCTATATTACTTCAGAGGCGAAGTGGAGCGAGACCTGATATTCCTGTATGGAAATACACAGGCACTCACATCACGCGGACAATATGAGGTTTGTGGACATATACTTGATGTCGCCGAAAGCTTAGGCTGCAAATTCGTTATATCTCTTGGGGGCTATAGGCCTGGCAGAACAGTCATTAAACCAAAACTCTATTTTGCTGCTTCAGATGATGAAACGGCTAAAATTGCCAGAGATTTGGGCGCCGAGCCGCTTAAAATAAGTATTTTCGGCGTGGCCGGTCTTTTAATAGGTATGTGTAGAATACGTGGCATTAGTGGGCTATGCTTACTATCCGAAACGCCGGGGAACTATCCGGATAAAGAAGCAGCCATAGAGATCTTAAAGGCTCTATCACAAATACTAAAAATTAAGATTGACCTCACAGACCTAGATAATTTAAAAGATTTAATAAGTGTTCTATCACCATTCGATTTTGGCGCTTTCTCCAGAAGAAGAGAGACCGCGGCTAGACCGGAATGGTTTATCTGAAAATTAGTAAATACACTAGATATACTGGGGCGTCGGAAAAACTGTCTCCACTAAATGAAGTCTATTCCTCCTTCACTTCCTGTAAGAACTGCTGATAAACCTTCTGAACTCTCTCAGCAGCTGGCCCTGTTCCTTCGACAATACCGTCTTGCGTCACCTTGATTTTATCCA
>JAOAJJ010000026.1:0-7882 GCA_026414245.1 Candidatus Bathyarchaeota archaeon | reverse complement strand
GAAAAATCCTTTTTGTTTCCATGTATTAGGGGAAAAGGGAAAAGAATAAGAACGATTGAAATAATTAAATGGGATGATGACATTTAATCCTTTTTCCTTGATTTTATCCATAACCCATATGAAGCCCTCCTTATCATATAGCTTAACCATTCTCGGAAAAACCCTTTCAAGTCTCTCAGCTAAGCCCTTAAGATCAAAGGGTTTTTTAACCGATAATATTTCAGCAACTCTGCCTCCGCTTAACACTATCTTCGGTATAACTTGTCCTTTATCGTCTCTCGCATCCGAGAGACATAAACTTAAGTTAGCTGGGTTTATTCCGGCAAGCGTTCCAATATATGTCTTACCATCAACTGTTATAACGCTAACCGTCTTATCGATCAGTGAAGAAATCTCCGTAATAAACCTTCTCTCAGCCGCGGACATACTCTCCCTCCCTAACATTAAACGCTTTTTTCTAATATATTACGTTTCGATGCTTATTACTTTATTGTATAGCGCTCAAGCCCCTACGCTTGATCCGTTGCCTCAATAGGAGAAGAGTGTTTGAGGGTACATCTTTGTAAACAACAATATTTGGACCAATCCAGCTATTATAGCCTACAGTTACGCCGGGCATGAATAAAGCGCCTACACCCGTCATCACATTGTCGCCCATAATTACACCTATCTTCATCTTACCCGTATCTATCTTTTCGCCTTTAACACTCACATAAATTGTCTTCTTATCGAAGCGAAGGTTAGCTGATATAAACCCTGCCCCCAAATTGCAGTTCTCCCCTATTATGCTGTCGCCCACATATGAAAGGTGCCCCACATGGACATTATCCATTAGTATACTGTTCTTAACTTCGCATGCATTTCCAACCCTAACGTTTCTCCCTATGCTAGTATATGGGCGTATATAGCAGTTTGGCCCAATGTCACATCCATCGCCTATGAAGACCGGCCCCTCAATATATGATCCGGAATGAACAACTGTGCCACTACCTATGAAGACCGGCTCTTTAATATATGCTCCTTCCTCAACTTTTCCCATGATTCCTGGTTTAATATTTTTTAGAACCCGCATGTTGGCGTCAAAGAGATCCCAAGGCCGCCCAATATCAAGCCATTTATCGCTGGGGATTTCCGCTACCGAAACCTTTTCTCCCCCCATTATGGCTAATCGAATAGAGCTTGTTAATTCAATCTCACCTCTAGAGGATGGTTCAGTACGCTCTATAAAATCAAATATTTTTGCTGAAAAAACGTAAATTCCAGCATTAACTAGATTGCCCATCCCTCCTTCCGAAGGCTTCTCAACTATGTCGATTAATTTACCACAATCCACTTTTAATACACCGTAATCTTCCGGCCTCTCTACTTGAACCGCAGCTAAAGTAGCGATTGAAAAATCCTCTCTCTTATGCTTACGTATAACGGATTCTATAGCATCGCTTGACACGAGAAGGTCGCCGTTAATAGCTAAAAAATCTTCACTACCGACATATCTCTCTGCGGCGAGGACGGCGTCAGCTGTCCCAACAGTTTTATCCTGAAAAACATATCTTATTTTGACGTCATGCTTAGAGCCATCACCGAAATAGGCTTTTATAACGTCAGCCTTATAGTTAACAACGATTAAAATCTCTTCTATCTCAGGGATTTTAAGAGTGTTTACCAGATGCTCTAGAATTGGCTTTCCACCAACCGGTATCATATGCTTTGGTCGAGTTAGGGTTAGAGGTCTAAGCCTTTGTCCTTCACCAGCAGCCAGCACGACGGCCTTCATTCCTCTCTCAACCATCTCAGAATTTAGCTCTTTTTTCTCGCATCGCCGAAGATTTTTACCACGAGGTTAGCGAATTTAAATCCGAATTCCCTGCAGAGATTTTTGTCCTCGTTGGTTTCCGGGGCGCCGACGATAGCCAATCCATAGTGTTTGTCTTCAGGTTCTCCTTTAACTATCATGCCATGAATTAATAGGGCTTCGATTATAGACAGTAATGTTGTTTCAGCTCCGGTTGCTGTTCCACCCGACGTGGTGAACGCAGCTCCAACTTTCCCATCAAGCTTACCATGAATCTTAACGCTTCTATCAATTAAATCTTTTATTTTAGCGCTCATTCCACCATAATATGTTGGTGATCCAAGGATTATTCCGTCTGCGCCCAAAAGGTCATCTAATGTTGTTTCTTCAACCCTCTTAACCACGCAGTTTACGCCATTAACTTTCCTCACGCCCTCAGCCACAAGAAAGGCGGTTTTCTCAGTGTTTCCGGTTTTAGAATCATAAACTATAAGTATGTTCACCATCCACTCCTAACCCCTGACTTACAATTCCCTCTATTTCATATTCTGTCTTCCTCAAGATAAAAATATTTGAATTTTATCCCAATGTGTTCTTAACTTAAAGCAACGCTTTATAGCATATAGCAACATTATTTTTTAAGTAATCTGGAAGAATAACTATTACTGATCTGGTGGGATACTCATTGAAGAAGATTATTCTCGACACGGATATTGGAACAGATGTAGACGATGCTTTGGCATTAGCTCTTGCCATAAAGTCTAGGAGAGATATAGATTTAAGGGCTGTAACCACAGTCCATGGAGACGTTAATTTAAGAGCGAGAATAGCTAGGAAGATGCTGAAAATCTCCGGTCTAGAGGGTATTCCCGTAGCTGCGGGTATAGCGCAACCATTAATGAGGGATAGACCTATTCTAGGATGGGTTGGACATGAAGGTAAAGGTTTCCTTACCCCTGAAGACGACGGATTAAAACCATGCGAAACCCACGCAGTCGACTTAATAATTTCGGAGATAATGTCCATGAAAAATGAAATAACGCTAGTCGCTATAGGGCCCCTAACAAATCTCGCCACCGCCATAATAAGGGAGCCGAAGATAACTGAAAACGTTAAGGAGATTATAGTTATGGGAGGTGTAACCAGACTATTTAACGGTTTAAATCTTCCTCATAGGGAGCATAATATTCTATGTGATCCTGAAGCCGCGAAGATCGTTCTTAGTTCTGGAGCGCCAATAACTATGGTTCCACTCGATGTGACGCTAAAAGTATATGTTGAGCGAAAAGACTTAGACAAGATCTCGGCGGTTAAATCTCCCTTAACAGATGCGGTAGTCTCAATGGTTGAAGAATACTTAAGGATTGTAAATAGAGATTATACTTGGCTCCACGATCCCCTAGCGCTAGCTGTCTCAATAGACCCTAGCTTAGTGAGAATGATGGACATGAAGATACTCGTGGAGACCAGGGGAGAATATACTACCGGGCAAACATTAGCTTTAACAGCTAAACCGGGAGAAAGCGCCATAAAAATGTGCATAGATGTAGATACCGGTAGATTTAAGGATTTCTTCATGAGTAGGATCTGCGCAAACAACATGTAGCTAGGTATAGATAAAGGTGTATACGCATGGGCTACGATAGAGCTCTCTCAGCACTATACCTTGAAGAAACCGATAGAGTACCACAGGTTGAGTTTCTTCAGCATACGGACTTTATTGCCAAAATTTCAGGCTTAAATCCTTTTGAGTATCCTAAAGAGGCGCAAAGCTTAGCTTTCACTAAACTAGACCTTGACATGATATGGTTTACGTACACTCCTTTCGAGGAGTTTATCGCAAGAAGATATAAAGACGTTAAGAGAAGAAAAGATTCCTGGTCTCAGGCTTATCCAACAGAATGGAGAGAACCAATGGAAGTGAAATCTCTCAGCGAGATCTTAGATTTTGATCCCTTTGAGATGTGGGATATACCTTCGCCAGAGGAACTTACGGAACACTTTAAAAAATTCATGGGGAGTATCAATCCATCTATAGGAATCAGCTTGTTCCAGGGGGAACATATCACACTTGCTTAATGTGGCTCATTAAAATGTTCGGTTTAAGAAACGTGGTTAAAGCCGCGTATGTAGATCCAAAAGGCTTTGAGAATCTTCTGAATAGGTTCGGCGAGCTATCGCTGCTCGAAGCAAAAGCATGGTCCCAAACTGACATAAAGGCTTTTATAAGTCACGACGATATATGCTCAACACGCGGCCCGTTCTTCCCCGTAGATTGGATGCGCAGATACCTTTTCCCATGGTATAAGCGTATATGGTGGGAGTTGAGGTCGAAGGGGATAATCATATTATTCTGCACGGATGGAGATATGACGCTCATAGTGGATGACATAGTCGAAGCTGGAGCGGACGGATTTATAATTGAGGAATGCTCCAACCTAGACCTTATAGCCGAAAAATATGGTAATGAGAAATCCATAGTGGGCGGCGTAGACATAGGCAAGCTAACATATAATACGCCAGATAAAGTCATTAGCGAGGTTAAAAGATGCCTTAAAACCGCGGGTTCATATCCAGGATACTTCATAAACGTCTCGGGTTCAATCCCGGATAATGTGCCCCTAGTAAACCTTGAAACATATTTTAAAGCAGCTAAAAAATTCGGCCTGAAACCGAAACTCTTTCATGGTAGGTGAGGAGTAGGGGCGCCGTATTCACAATCCTTAAATTCTCAGTAAGCAAACTTTATCTTTAGTTTAGGGGAGGATTTTAACTTTGAGAGTGATTCGCTTTTCATCTCCTCATGGGATCCGCATCGGTGTTTGGATAAATAATAATGTGATCGATATAACAGAGGTTTGCGGAAGCCCCTTAAACTCCTTTTTAGATTTAGTTTTTAAAGCGAGCCAAGCCGGCAAATCCGTCGATGAGTTCCTTAGGGAGGTTCTTGAGCAAAGACGCGGAGATCTCCCTACATACTCATATAGGAGTATTGAAAAGTGTGAAGATAATCTTCGGCTTTTGATACCCATAATACCTCCGGAGGTTTGGGGTTGCGGGGTAACTTATAGGCGGAGCAGAGAAGCGAGAGAACGTGAGACCAGTGTAAAGGGCGTTTATGACCTGGTTTATGAAGCTGAGAGGCCTGAAATCTTCTTTAAAGCTACGGCTCACCGTTGCGTGGGGTTTGGGGAGGAGATAGGCATAAGGGGGGATTCAAAGCGAAGTATTCCGGAAGCCGAGCTAACATTTATCCTAGGGTTTAACCAAGAAATCATCGGCTTCACAGCCGGCAACGATGTTTCTTCGAGCGATATAGAGGGCGAGAACCCACTTTATCTTCCACAAGCAAAGATATTTGATAGGTGCTGTGCATTAGGTCCATCCATTCTAACAGTTGATGAAGCTGGAAGAGAACCTAAGCTGCGTGTAGAATGCAGGGTTTTTAGGTCTGGAAAAATAGCTTTTGAGGGGTCAACGAGCACGGCTAAGATGAAGAGAAGCATTGAGGAGCTTAGGTATTTTCTCTGCAGATACAACCCTGTTCCCCCGGGCTCCGCATGTTTAACCGGAACTGGAATAGTTCCCCCAAATGACTTCTCTTTAAGAGATGGAGATATAGTTGAGATCACCATTGAAAAAATTGGGACCCTGAGAAACCCTGTCAAGCAGCTTTAACCCGGCTGGAATCATCCCTTCTTTGAAGAGTGTGAAGAATTGAGGAAAATCGAGGTTATAAGGAGAAACTTAAAGGATTTCTCTAGCTGTGAGGAAGAAGGTGAAGCAAACGCTGCAGTCTCTATTATACTTAAAGTGTTTAACCTAGACTTATATTTGCTGATTGTAAAGAGGGTTGAATCTCCGAGGGATCCTTGGTCTGCCCACTTCTCTCTTCCAGGAGGAAAACGTGAATCAAAAGATAGGAGTTTGCTGGATACGGTGGTGAGGGAGACCATGGAGGAGGTCGGCATAAATCTTGGAGAAAGCATTCTTCTCGGTGTAGCAGAGACGGAGAGATCTCAATCATATCCTAATGTTATAGTTCTTCCCTTCGTATTCCTGCTCAAAAATGAGTCGGTAATAAAGCTTAATGAGCATGAGCTGGAAAGATATGATTGGGTATCCGTAAGCGCTCTACTTGATAATGAGAAAACCATTAAAGTTGGCTCTGAAATGCATCCCGCGTTTATTGTTGGAGATATAGTGATATGGGGGTTAACTTATAGAATCCTCAAGAAGGTCCTTCAGGACATGAAAAGCTACGAGAATATGGTTGAAACATCAATTTAACGGTATGTTTTACTCACATATTTGTATGCCTCAGTAGCAGCGATTATCGCTTGCCCAATAGCAGTTCCAATCTGCTTTGTAGGGCATATTGTCACATCCCCGGCGGCGTAAACCCCTTCAATATTAGTTTTCTGGCTTGCATCCACAATTATATAGCCTTGCCCATCAACCCTTATTCCCGATGCTCTTGCAACCTCACTGTTTGGGCTTTCGCCAACACATATAAAAACGCCGTCAACCATTAATTCGCTCTCCCTTCCAGTCTCATTGTTAAAGAGTGTTACGTTCCTAACCCTGCTATCCCCATTAATCTTCTTAACTTCCGTGTTCCACAATATCTCAACCCCGCTCTTAACAAGATCGTTAAAATAAATTTTTTCAGCCCTTAGCTCTCTCCTCCTATGAGCCAAATAAACCTTTGCTGCAATCTTAGACATGTATATGGCTGATGTGACTGCGACGTTTCCCCCACCAACAACAAGAACATTTAAACCTCTGAAGAATGCGCCATCACATAAGGCACAATAGCTTACCCCCCTCCCCCTAAACTCCTCTTCTCCGGGAACACCTAATTTTTTATGCCTTGATCCCGAGGCAATTATGACCGCGTCGGCATAATACTCAGTTTTATCGGTTCTAACAATTTTTCCCCCATTATTTTTAACCTTTAGCTCAATGGCGCTTTCAAACTCACGTATCTGAACACCATATTTAAGGCATTGATCAATCATTCTTCTAGCAAGATCCTCGCCGCTAATGCCTTCGGGGAAACCCGGATAATTTTCTATCCAAGGTATTATGAGGAGAGAACCACCAGCCTGTTTTTCCTCTAAGATTAGGGTTTTAAGACCGCTTCTGGCTGCATAGATGCCCGCTGTCAAGCCAGCTGGCCCAGCCCCAATTATAATTAGGTTCCATTCCTCCATGCCGGTTAACCTCAATGGAACTATGTTTAATTCTACCTAAAATCCTAAAATAAAATTATTAATGTTGATGATTCAGATATTAGAGAATGGTTTAGGTGGAATCCAGGGAGGATGTGGTATGTCCGAAGATTGCAGAAAAAGACGCTTTGAGTTTCTAGAGCATACCGCCGATGTCTACATAGCTGCTTACGGTGAAGATATTTGTGAAGCATTTGAAAATGCGGCTTTAGCTATGTTTGAAACCATGACTGACACAAAGAATGTTGAATGTAAAATCAAGGAAAATGTCGAGGTTGAAGGGGAGGATAAGCAGTCTCTACTATATAATTGGCTTGAAGAATTACTCATAAGATTTGATGTTGAAAACATGCTTTATTCTAAATTCAACGTGCTCAGAATAAAGGAAACCGATGGCAGGCTTAAGTTGAATGCTGAAATTTGCGGCGAACAATTCAACCCGGAAAAACATAAGCAGAAAGTTGGAATAAAAGCGGTAACATATCACCGCATGGAAATCATTGAGGGGCCTAAAAGTGTGACAATAAAATTTATTCTTGATATATGATTGATATGGATGCTACGCCGTAACACGTATTGCTCTTATCGCCCTTACCTTAATCTCTCCCCAGAATCTTCATGTCTTAAATACCATTTTATCCGCGGTAAAGATGTTAAATGGATTCTTGATAAAGCGATATTTTGTAAGAATTTATGCTGTTAAACCCCATGCTTTTAATCCATTCATAAAACCTTCTAAGCATCTCCATCGCAGCCCTCCTACTTTTGCATTGATATGACAATCTTGTCCTTATCAATATTAAACAGTTTTGAAGCTATTTCTTCCAACTGGTTTCTAACCTCCGGGCTAACCTCC
>JAOAJJ010000270.1 GCA_026414245.1 Candidatus Bathyarchaeota archaeon | reverse complement strand
AGAACTTCTCACCATCCCTCAAAAAATAATCCCGTGTATCAGAGATTGAAATCTTACCCATATCTTAAAGCCTCCACATCCTTATGTAATATTAGATCCAAAAATATTTGACTTTTAAACATGATCCCTAATTTTGACGGTTTAAATACTGTGAAGAAACGCTTTAACTAGCGGCCATTGAAAAAGGTTATAGGTATGTTGACTCTAGTGAAATTATTGAGGTTGACAGCGACTTGGGGGTTTCACGAACGTCTATAGATAATCAAGGGCAAGAGAAGATCATAACCGTTGACGCCCATACACATTTAGGCTACGACTACGTTTTTGAGCACGACTTCAACCTACAGGGTTTACTTATGGGAATGGAGAGTAATGGCATCTACGCGAGCATCGTTCAGCCGGGCACAACATTCGACTTGGAAACAGTTGTTAAGCAACATAATAAGATAGCGGAGTTATCCAAGAAGATGCCTGGCCGAATTTTCGGTATGGCGAACCCTAACCCCCATCTCCCGCGATGCAAGTATTGTCAAGAGATTGAAAGGTGCGTGAAAGATCTGGGTTTTGTCGGCGTTAAACTGCATCCTTTTGCCCACGCTGTTAACCCAAATAGTTCCGCGGGTAAAAATGTTTTTGAAGCAGCCTCAGATCTTGGGATTCCCGTTATGGTTCACACGGGGAGCGGGGTTCCATGGAGTCTTCCATCCATGTTGATACCTATAGCCAGAGAATTCCCCAAACTAAAGATTATTCTGGCACATTCCGGCGGGAATCTATTTGCAGAGGAAGCCTTAATTGTTGCGGAAATATGCTCTAACATTTATCTCGAGACTAGTTGGGTTCCTAGCTCCGTCATCTATAGGTTCTGTAAGGTTCTGGGGCCTAACAGAGTTATGTTTGGTTCAGATCACCCGGAGAATGTGGCGACAGAGATTACTAAATTTAGGAGTATTGGGCTTAGTCGGAATGAATTGGAGTGGTGTCTAGGAAAAACAGCGATTGAAGTTTTTAATATTTCGTTAAGCATTTTTCGCCTTGGTGAAAACCTCTAATTCTCCATCCCGGGGATTTGCAGAGAATACGCTTGAAGAATCCACTATAGTAAATATAGTATTTCACGAATCATCTTTTTTCTCTCCTCGATATTAAATACCTCCTTCCAGTCCGGCTTTAAAATTCTATTACATCCATATTTTATAGCGTTTTCAGCAGCCTTAGATATCCTGTGGGATGATTCTCCAAATAGGACCGCCAACAGGATTCTAATATGCCCCAATAGGAATGACCTCGCCGCATCTTCAGGGACCCCTAACCTTATAGTTTCGTTTAAGGCTTCTCTCATTAAATGGGATGCTGCGCCTATAACTATCTCTGAGGCTATTGGCTCGAGAATAGCGATTTGATCGACGCTCAGCCTATAGCAGTTAACTACAGGAGCAAATATTTCTCTACATACTGCTTCAGCAACTTTAAGCTTCTCTTCTCTTCCCTGCAGCAGAGCTATCACT
>JAOAJJ010000269.1 GCA_026414245.1 Candidatus Bathyarchaeota archaeon | reverse complement strand
TCTAGGGTTGAGCAGAATTCATCCATTATCCAGAACTGCGCCCGGCTCTCAATTAGCTTGGCGATTTTATAGCGGTATTTCTGCCCATCGCTTAAATGCTCATAATTTCGTAGAAACAGGAATGCGTCTCCTAAACCCACTAGGCTGAGCAGTTCTAAGGCTTCTTCTAGGCTCCCGCCCACCGTCTCAACAATCGGCTTGCCCTCAAGGGGCTTTATTTCGGCTATATTAACACATGTCCAATCCGTGTCACGCCTAATATCCTGCTCCAGCGCCCTAAGCAGTACGCTTTTCCCGCTCCCCGAATCGCCCGTAACATAAACAATATCCCTAGGACCAACAGCCAGTTCAACCTCATCGTAGATGACGAATTTACGCGAGTCATCCACGCCCAGCCCAAATGCCTCTGCCACACCCAGCACGCGCCCGCTAGGCTCGGGCGGAGCGGTCTCGTAAGCGATTTTAACGTAAAATTTACCTGTCTCTCGGTCGTAGCGCCTAGTGGTCTTCCTAATCCTAAAATATTCCCTGGACATCAGAATGCCCTCACCAATCTCGCCGGCGTCTCAGCGGTTTGGGCTGCGTAAACGGCTAAGCATATCGCCCAGAACCTATCATCATGCCCGCCCTCAGGGTGGCTGAACGTGTAGACCTCGCTTCCCGGAGCCTGCTCCCACTGTATGCTGTTCAATTCCGCATGTAAATCCTGGTCGTATGGTAGCTCAAATTTTCTATGGGCTTCTTCGGGCGGTAGGTTTCTCTCCGATTCTCTGGCTGTCATCATAAGCTGCTTAAGTGTCATAGCCATACTGTGCTTGACTGTTTTCGTGAAGTCTATTCCCTTAGCGTTTGGAAGGGCTCTTTCAATCTGCTCATCCATCCCCTTTGTGCCAGTGTGGTCGTAGTAGATGGCTCTAACGCTTCTCCACCTATCGCATACGCTCTTAATATACGCCATAACGCTCACGTATGGGGTGCCGAGAGGAAATTGAATGCAGTGGACGAGCTGAATGTAATCGCTCTTTTTATCCACTATTGCGATGGCATTATGGTCTCTTTCCCTCCCAAGATCCCAGCCTACATAAAACTCCCCGCTATAATTGTCCTCGAAACAGTAGAACTCGATTTCATCGTTCTGGCATTTAATTATTAGGCTGCTGGGCAGGAAGGCGCTCTCATCATCAACAAACGAGGACTCCATCTCACGCTTCCAGCGCCACGGGTCGCCAGCATACTGCTCACGCATAACCTCAACCTGATACGGGTCTAACGGCCCATTTGGGCGGAGAACATCACGCCAAGTCAGAAAGTAGCGTGCTGAGCCCGGCTCTTTAGCGTCCGATGGAACATCATGCCAAACGTTTCCGCTGAAAACCCTAAACGCCCTATCAAAACACATCTGATAATAAATGCTATCCTTATTCCAGGGCGTGCTCGCAACCGTAATGTAAACCGTGCCAGTCAAGGTCATTGGAAGCAGGGCGCTAAGCCACAAATCCCTATCCTTACGAATAAAGT
>JAOAJJ010000268.1 GCA_026414245.1 Candidatus Bathyarchaeota archaeon | reverse complement strand
GAGTATAAAGGCTTAATGATTTTGGGGAAAGATTGAAATATTTCTCTATCCTCTTATGTGAGGAGCGCTTAATGTTTCGTCAGCATAGAGGAACTAAACATGCGTGTAACAATACTTGAAAAGAGCGATTTAGCGGCGCGCCTCATAATTGAGGGTATAAGCCCTCCATTAGCTAACACTCTTAGAAGAATATCTCTTTCCGAGGTTCCGGTAATGGCTATAGATGACATTGTGATATATGAGAACTCATCGGTTTTACATGATGAGATTCTAGCTTTAAGGCTTGGTTTAATACCCTTGAAGACGGATTTAGACTCCTATAACCTTCCAGAAAAGTGTACTTGTAAAAGTGAATTGGGTTGTTCTCTCTGCAGGGTGGTTTTAACGCTTAATGTTGAGGCTAAGGGAGGTGTGCGCACAGTTTACTCCGGGGATCTGGTTTCAGAGAACCCGAACATAGTTCCAGTAAGCGACAAGATTCCGATAGTTAAGCTTGCGCCGGGGCAGAGGATAATGCTTGAAGCTTACGCTAAGCTCGGCAGGGGGAAGGATCACGCTAAGTGGCAGCCTGTTTCAGCCTGCAATTACAGGTATAAGCCTATAGTGAACATAGATTACGCCCGATGTGACGGATGCGGTAAATGCGCCGATATATGCCCTAAAAGGGTTTTTGCTAAGGAGGGGGATAAGATAGTTGTTGTGAGGGAGATGGATTGCATTTTATGCACCGACTGTGTGAGGGTCTGCGGGATAAAGCCTCCACCGATACAGATAAGTTGGGATGACAGCACATTTATCTTCTATATTGAGTCGACCGGCTCCCTACCCGTAGACCGCATAATCTTCGAGGCGCTGAAAATCTATGAGGAAAAGTTTACTGAGTTTATGGAGCTGCTCAAGGGGTTGAGGGAATGAGGAGAGTTAAGGCGACGAACCCTAACTTGATGAGACTATTATATATATTGAGGAAAGCCGCTAGAAAGAATAAAGCGGAAGTATGGAGGACTGCGGCTGAGTATCTCTCTAAGCCGCGTAGAAGGCGTGTAGCAGTCAACCTAAGCCGGATAAACCGTTATACTAGGGATGGCGATGTGGTTATGGTTCCGGGAAAGGTTTTGGGGTCAGGGCTAATTACACATTCAGTCACGGTAGCCGCCTTCGCCTTCTCAAATCAGGCGCGCCAAAAAATAGTTGGCGCCAAGGGGAAATGTTTATCCATACCTGAGCTCATAGAATTGAATCCTAAAGGCTCAAACGTTAAGATAATTGGGTGAAAATATAGTTGGGCAGTCAGAGCGGCGATAAGACAACTATAATTGACGCAAAAGGTCTTGTTCTTGGGAGAATGGCTAGCGTTATCGCTAAGAGACTTCTCAGCGGAGAGAAAATCATAGTTGTGAACGCTGACTGTGCAGTTATGTCCGGAGATAAATACAGGATAATCCAGCAGTATCACGATTACCTTCAAATAGGGCATCCTAAGAGAGGCCCCCTTCACCCCAGAAGACCAGACAGCATAGTTA
>JAOAJJ010000267.1 GCA_026414245.1 Candidatus Bathyarchaeota archaeon | reverse complement strand
CAATATGTGAGGTTCAGGGTAAGCGGGTTGCATTCTTACCTAGGCATGGACACAAGCATAATGTTCCACCCCACAGAATTAATTATAGAGCCAACATATATGCGCTATATAGGCTCGGGGTTGAAAGAATCATAGCGACGAACGCTGTAGGCGCAATAAACCCGAACTTTAAGCCTGGAGACCTGGTTATACCACATGATCTAATAGATTTCACGAGGCAGCGCCACCTAACATTTTTTGATCAGCCGCCGGTCACCCACATCGATTTTACTGAACCATATTGCCCTGAAATACGTAGAGTGCTGATAGAGAAAGCTAAGGATTTGGGCGCACTGCATGAGCAGGCAGTTTACGTCTGCACCGAGGGGCCACGTTTTGAGACTCCGGCTGAGATACGGATGTTCAGGACGCTTGGCTGCGATATTGTCGGCATGACCGGTATGCCTGAAGCCGCGCTCGCGCGGGAGCTCGGCGTATGCTATGCAACCCTGTGTTTTGTCTCTAATATGGCTGCTGGGATATCTGCTAAGATCACTTATGAGGATGTTTCTGAAACGTCAAAGATCGTTATGCCTAAGGTTCGTAAAATTGTGGCTGAATCAATTGTTTCTCTACCTGAAGTTAGGAATTGTCAATGCTCCCTCTCAGCTAAACTGGGGAGGGCGAAGGATTAAAAAGGGTGTTTGAGGGGAACTATTATGCTGAAAACTATACTTTCGCTTCTCGGCGTATATAAGATCTATGAAAAGTGGCTTCTGTATCAGATAAGAAATCGGGATATGCCGGAGCATGTGGCTATAATATTGGATGGAAACCGCAGGTGGGCTAGGGAGAGCGGGCTTGAACCCTGGATTGGTCATTATTATGGTGCGGATAAAACTAAAGATGTCTTAAAGTGGTGTCTCGACTTAGGCGTTAAAAGCATAACATTCTACGCGTTTTCCACGGAGAATTTTCGGAGACCTAGGGAGGAGGTTGAGAAGCTAATGCATCTGTTTAAGGAGAAGCTCCAGGAGGCTTTGAGGAGCGAGGAGATACATCGATATAGGGTTAGGGTTAAGGTTATTGGGAGGATGCATCTGCTTCCCAAAGATCTACAGGAAATGATTTATAAGATTGAGGATGAGACTAAGAGTTATAGTGACCGCTATTTAAACTTAGCTATAGCCTACGGTGGAAGAGCGGAGATAGTTGATGCTGCCAGAAAGATCGCTGAGGAAGCCGCTTTAGGTAAAATTAGGCCTGAAGAAATAAATGAAAAGGTTTTCGAGCGTTACCTCTATACCGCTTTTCTGCCGAAGCAGGATCCAGACTTGATTATAAGGACGTCTGGCGAGGAGCGGCTGAGCGGCTTCCTACTATATCAGTCAGCTTACAGCGAGCTTTGCTTCCTAGATGTTTATTGGCCGGAGTTTAGGCGCATAGATCTGTTGAGGGCAATTAGAACTTACCAGAAGCGTAAGAGAAGGTT
>JAOAJJ010000266.1 GCA_026414245.1 Candidatus Bathyarchaeota archaeon | reverse complement strand
GAGAGTAATAGACTTTGCAGTAGCGCTCTCTTGTCTCAAGCATACGCTCTACAGCGATCTCTGCTTAATCAAGCTCGAAGAAGTTGAGACATTAATGAAAGGTATAACAACAGGGAGAATAGTGAGGTGAATAGCTTGGCGAAGCTGCCGAAGCATGAATTGATATATAAAATAATTGAGGTTGGATTAGTCCCAGTTTTTTATCATGAAGATGTTAACACTGCGAAGAAAGTTGCGGAGGCTTGTGCCAATGGTGGATCAAGAATACTAGAATTCACGAATAGAGGTGCTAGAGCATGCCAGATCTTCGCCGAATTGGTTAAGTGGAGAGACACCGAGAGGCCAGATATAATTCTGGGAGCTGGCACCGTACTAGATCCGGGGACCGCAACTTTATACATAAATCTTGGAGCAGATTTCATCGTAGGTCCCAACTTTAACCCTGAGGTTGCTAAACTCTGTAATAGAAGAAATGTTCCATATATACCTGGATGTAACACGTCCTCTGAAATCGCCGCCGCTGAAGAGATCGGAGCTGATATAATTAAAGTATTCCCAGCGGAGATATTGACTCCGAAATTCATTAAGAACTTGCTCGGCCCGTGCCCATGGCTGAACCTCATGCCCTCCGGAGGAATTGATCCGTCTAAGGAACATGTTGAACAATGGATTAAGGCGGGTGCAAAGGTGTTGAATATCGGCAGTAATCTGCTGAAAAAAGATCTCATAGAAGCCGGAGATTTTGAGGCAATAATGAAAAATGTTGAAAACTGTCTTAGATATATTAAGGAGGCTAGGGGGGAACCAATCTTTTTAGGAGTCGATCATGTCGGAATATATGCGACTGAAAAAGTACCTGCAGAAAAGATCGCGAATTGGTATGCAGAAGTTTTCGGATTCTCTGGACAAGAAGGGAGAAGCTCCCTAATGCTCTTCGGTCCTATGATAGGTGGGATAGAGGTTGTTAAGAAACCCGAGAGAGAAGTTAAACTCCATATAGCTATAAAGGTATCAGATTTTGAGGCAGCCTGTAGGATCCTTAGTGAAAAAGGCATAACCTTAGAGGAACCAGTGATTAAACCAGGTTTAAAGGCCGTCTACCTTAAGGAGACAGATCCCGTTGGAAATAAGATACACTTGATTTATAAACCATAGACCATTTAATTCAGGGCCCTCCTATAACTCGCTTTTACTTTTTTACAATTTTTAAGACCAGAGTTGCCAATTGCTTAGAGTCATTGCCTTATTATTATTCAGATCTTATCCCAGCCACCTCTCATTATTCAATTAGGATATCTATTTTTTATTTCGATTTTATAGTATTAATCGTAAAAAGAACTTATTAACTAGGAGAATGAACATATTCATGAAACACGAATTTTGGGGGCTTTTGTAATGAGCAAACCAGAAAAACTTCATCCCTCTGGAATGCTTCGATTCATTCCTGAGAGGTGTACTGGATGTGGGGCATGTGAGCTTGCTTGCGCGCTCTATAACGAAAATAACAGCAATTTGGCCTTCTCAAGGATACAC
>JAOAJJ010000265.1 GCA_026414245.1 Candidatus Bathyarchaeota archaeon | reverse complement strand
CTCGGAGATGTGTATAAGAGACAGCGCATGGGTTGAGAGCAATGAGGATAAATGGGATCTTGATAAGGATGGGGTTCTAGAGGGCCGACAACACAACACGCTTGACATAGAGCTTTTTGGTCCAAACTCTTGGTTAACCGGTCTATATCTCGCAGCCTTAAAAGCCGGAGCCGAGATGGCTGAATATCTAGGCGAGACGGGGAAGGCTAAAGAGTACAGTGAAATCTTTGATAGAGGTAAACGTTGGGTTGAGGAGAATCTGTTTAACGGTGAATACTTCCATCAACTCATTAATCTAAAGGATAAATCGATCCTCGAAAAATATAGTGTCGCAGACCCCAATGTTGTAAGCATTTATTGGGACTATGAGCATGGAGAAATAAAATATCAGATTGGTGAGGGGTGCGGGATTGATCAAGTGTTGGCTCAGTGGCATGCAAATATATGCAACCTAGGTGAAATATTTAGTAAGGAGAAGGTTAAGAGCGCACTGAAGTCGATTTATAAATACAATTTTAAGAGGAGTATGCGTGATTTCTTTAATCCGTGTAGGATCTTCAGCTTAAATGATGAAGCCGGAACAATTGTTTGCAGTTGGCCTCAGGGGAAACCTAAACCGGTTATACCTGTTCCATATGCTGAGGAAACATGGTGTGGAACTGAGTATGCTTATGCATCTCATATGATCCAGGAGGGGTTAATTGATGAGGGGTTGGAGGTGGCTAAAGCCGTTAGGGATAGATATGATGGGGAGAAGAGAAACCCATGGAATGAGATAGAGTGCGGAAGCAATTACGCCCGCTCTATGTCTTCTTATGCGCTGCTGCTGGCGCTTAGCGGCTTTAAATTCGACATGATAAGAGGCTGGATGGAGTTTAATCCGCCTAGAATTCTCAATGGGTTTTTCAGGTGCTTTTGGTCAACTGGGACTGGTTGGGGAACATTTGAGATAAAGGCGGAGGAGATGTCGCTGGTAGTTAAGTATGGGGTTCTTAGAATCAAAGCGCTTAGTTTACCATTTATGAGGGGCAAGGAAGTTAGAGAGGTGACCATTTCGAATAGAAAAATCGGATATGAAAGGGTGGGAAGCGAACTACGCTTCACTGAACCTCTATCTCTCGAAAGAGGGGATTACTTAATGATCACAATATCCACGGCGGATTAAATGTAATTTTAACAGTAGAGCAGCGTCCCTATTGCCAAAACTTTTTTGTCCACGGTTAAATATTCAGTATTATGGTGGTTAATTTGAATATTGAAAAACTAGCTTCATACGCTCTTGAGAGTGGTGAAGGAATAGTTAAACTGGCTCCCACGTGGGTTCCGAGGAATTTCCTTTCCCCGGGTAAACGTCTCAAACTGGCTCCCGAAGACGTCTATGCTCTAGGCATCGAGAGGGGTGGAATCGATGAGAGGTGGCTTGCGTCGACAACTAAAGCCGATAACCCTGGAGCGCCTGAGGATGAGGGCTTAAGCTATATTGTCATCCGAAACGGTTCAAGGATAGAGAAGATTCTCTTAAAGGATGCTATCGA
>JAOAJJ010000264.1 GCA_026414245.1 Candidatus Bathyarchaeota archaeon | reverse complement strand
GAATTGATAGAGACCCGATGTTTGTTAAAACGATTGTATTTAGATGTAGAAGCATCACTCTATTCGATGTTATCAACCCCCTACTTATCAGGAAGAGCCGACGAGCATTTAATTTCTATTCAACCGACGTAGAGATGCCGCCAATATCATTGATTGTAAATGATTTTACGTCGCATAGTCTCCCATCTTATTATGGATTAATTTCTCCCCATGATACGGGAGAAAGTATGGCGATGATTTTCTTGAGCCCTGAGCTCAGTAGGTTTGAGATTATATTAACAACGACGACCCCTGAGAACCCGCGTGTACCACTTGCTGTTGGCTTATTAATTAACTCCTCTAATCTTAATCCAGAAGGCTTTGGTTACTCACCCAACATAAATATTATCAGGCTTACGGGATTTAAGTTCCTTGAAGATTTAATACGAATGAATAATATGAGGTCAGGGAAGCTCATCGAATATAGAATGCTTACTTTATCTGCAAGAGAATACTATAATCTGTCACGCTATTATTATAGCAGAGCAGTTGATGCTCTTCATAGGCTTAAGTATTCAGAAGCGTACAATTACCTGATTATCGCTTGGAATTTTGAAGCAAATGCCTATAGAGAAATAAGAGGACTGCAGCAGGACTTAATTAACACATCAGTCTTATTTAGCCTAATAATGATTCCCTTTGCCCTAGTATTTGAGCAAATAGTATTTCCCATAATGGGACTAAAACGTTTTCTAAAAATCATTTTTATATTAACCCTTTCGATCTTTATGGCGCATCTTCTGCATCCGGGTTTTGCTCTTGCTTCGAATATTTTGGCAAGCATGCTAGGGCTTTCAGCCTTGATCATAAGCATACTTGTTATCTCATTGATTGCTAATAATGTATCAAAATACGCTAAATTTGTCCGTAGCAAGATTCTAGGCACACACTTCGTTGAAATATCACGAGCAGAAGCCTTTTTAAGCGCTTTTTCAACTGGAATATCGAACCTCAGAAAGAGACCGCTTAGAACACTTTTGAATATAGTTACAGTGAGCATAATCATTTTTGCGCTAGTATCCTTTACCTCCGCATCAGTCTTTACATTAGTAAGAGGTTTCAAAGTGGAATATAAGGCTCCATATAGAGGTATGTTGTTGAGGCAAAACTTTGGGATGATCCCATTCTCACAAGAAATGATTTCCCTATTATCTTCAGCTTTGGGTTCAGGGAGCATAATATCGCCTAGATCATGGGTTTACCCGCCAGCGCCTGGAGAAAGCGGTATTTACAGCGGTTCATGGACCGGCGGTCTAGGATCCTTTGGTTGGGAGACCGTAGTAACTCCACGTATGGCTGTTGTCTTCGGGCCTAATGGAACGAAAGCATATGTGAAAGCATTACTTGGATTATCACCTAATGAACAATATTTAACTAAAATTCATGAATTGCTAACGCCGGAGAGCCGCTGGTTTATTAACGAAGATAAGTTTGTATGCATACTAACTCGGGAAATACAGTCTAAACTCAATGTTAAAATTGGGGACGAGATAAGTG
>JAOAJJ010000263.1 GCA_026414245.1 Candidatus Bathyarchaeota archaeon | reverse complement strand
CTGGAATACTCTGGAAGAGATTAAGCCAGCTGAGATTCTGAAAGATATATGTGAAGAAGATTACTTCTACTTCGCCCACAGCTACCACCCTATCCCGACAAACAGGGATATAATCGCCGCGAAAACGGGTTATGGCATCAAATTCACATCCGTCATAGAATGGAAAAATATTTTCGGCACTCAATTTCATCCAGAGAAGTCTGGAAAACCGGGTGAACGATTAATTAAAAATTTCTTGAGGATTGTTAAGCGTTGAATCGCTGGAGGTGAGATAGTATGCCATGTTATCTGAAGGAAAAATGCGGTGTGATAGGCTTTTTCTCGTTTAACGACTATAATATAACCCCTCTATTAATAAGTGGTCTGGAGGCTCTTCAGCATCGTGGACAAGAGTCTTGGGGAGTCTCCGTCGTCGGTAACCCAACGTTTAAGAGACTTGGTATAGTATCCCATTCTGTCGAAGAAGAATATGAGAAAATTTTTAAAATTAGCGGTAATGCTGGAATAGGTCATGTACGCTACTCGACAACCGCCAGATCGACTATTGAGCACGCTCACCCCCTTGACATAGGGAAAACAATGGATGAACATAGCTTCCATATAGCCCATAATGGAACCATTGAGAGGGATCTCTTGGCTGAGAACTTTAGATATTTAGGCGTCCCATCTCCTCATGGCATGACAGATACCGAGCTCATGGGCTTAAGTTTGTATAAATTTTTGAAAAGAGGTAAAAGTTGGGTTGAGGCGTTTGAAGAGCTGAACCCATATTTGAATGGATCGTTCTCCTTGGTGATATTGACATCTAAGGGCGAGCTCATAGGTGTTAGGGATGAGATGGGCTTCAGACCCTTATGTTTAGGATGGCATGAAGAGTCATCTTCCTATATAATAGCCTCTGAGAGCTGCGCTCTTGAGACTATTGGCGCGCAGCTGGTGAGGGATATTGAGCCGGGAGAAATATTTATTGTGAATAAGGATGGATTGAGATCCGAGCATTTTGCGCGTAAGGAAAGGCATTCTCACTGCCCCTTTGAATACACCTATTTCGCCCATCCAAGCTCAAAAATAGAGGGAATCACTGTTTATAATGCTAGAAAGAATATTGGGCAGATTTTAGCCAAAAATTATCCGGTTGAAGGCGATGTAGTCGTGCCTGTTCCAGACTCAGCTAGACCTGCTGCCTTAGGCTACTCTGAGGAAACAGGCATACCTTTCGATGAGGGGTTGCTTAAGGACCGTTATAAGCGTAAGGGCGGATGGAGAAGTTTCATTGAACCTGAGAGAAGGGAGGCAATAGTCTCAAATATTGTCGCTGTAAGAGATGTTATTAAGGATAAAAGAGTCATCCTTATAGATGACAGCATAGTTAGGGGGACGAGTTCAAGGATAATAATTAGAGATAAGCTCAGAGACGCAAGTAAAGTATCATTGCTTTTAACTTTTCCGCCAATAATATATCCATGTTATATGGGGATAGATTTTCCAAGCCAAGAAGAGCTTCTGGTATATAGGGTGTGTGGAGCCGACATGAGC
>JAOAJJ010000262.1 GCA_026414245.1 Candidatus Bathyarchaeota archaeon | reverse complement strand
AAGAAGAAGCTTCTAATAGTTGATGAACGCGGCAGAAAGCGCATTATAGATGGAGGCTTTACTGGAAAAATATTGAGGATCAACTCAAAGCTCCTCGAAGTCCTCATCAACCACGGTTTTCTACCAGTCGTTTCGCCCATAGCCCTAGGTGAGGAGAACGAGTACTTGAATGTTGACAGCGATAGAGCTGCTGGGCAGATAGCTGGGGCGCTAAAAGCCGAAAAAATAGTCTTCCTAACAGACGTTCCAGGCGTGAGATTAAATGAAGAATATGTTAAGCGGATTAAGCTAAGCGAGGCGAAAGAGATTCTGCCAAAGATAGGCCCAGGCATGGATAAGAAGCTGATGGCCTCGATAGAGGCTCTGGAAGCCGGTGTTAAGGAGGCTATTATCGCATGCGGATTAGTAGATAGCCCGGTGATAAGCGCTCTAAACGGTTTAAATGGTACGGTGATAAGCGCTGAATGAAGAAGAGATAATAAGCGTCGAAAACTCCTTTCTCGCAAAAGTCTACCAAAAATATCCAGTATGCATTGTTAAGGGCGAGGGCGCCATACTCTATGATGCTGGAGGTAAACCATATATAGATTGCATGGGCGGCTACGGTGTAAGCCTCGTCGGACACTGCCATCCAAAAGTTGTTAAAGCCATAAAGGAGCAATGTGAGAGGCTTATAACATGCCACGGCTCACTATACAATGATAAAAGGGCTGAGCTACTGGAGAATCTGATGAAGATAGCGCCAAAAGGGTTAAACAAGGTTTTCCTCTCCAACAGCGGCGCAGAGGCTGTTGAATGCGCCATAAAGGTCGCGGTAAAATACACCGGCAAAAGCGAGATTATAAGTATGGTTAGAGGCTTCCACGGCAAGACCCTTGGCGCCCTATCAGCGACCTGGAACCCAAAATACCGCGATCCCTTCAAGCATATTCTAAGCCGGAGCTTCAAGTTTGCGCCCTTCGGAAGGCTTGATGAAGTTAAGGAGGCTATTACAGAAGACACTGCAGCCATCATTGTTGAGCCTATTCAGGGGGAAGGAGGGGTTCACGTCGCTCCGGAAGGCTATCTTGAGGGGTTGAGAAAGATCTGTGATGAAAACAATATAGTGCTAATATTTGATGAAATCCAAACAGGTTTCGGAAGAACAGGCCGAATGTGGGCTTCAGAACACTGGGGCGTTACACCGGACATAATGTGTGTTGCGAAGGCTATGGGCGGCGGAATACCCATAGGTGCAACGATTGCTAAAGAGGATATTATGGATTCGCTGAAGGTCGGCGAGCATACAAGCACATTCGGCGGAAACCCGCTTGCATGCGCAGCCGCCTGCGCGACAATAAACGCCATAATTGAAGAGAATTTAGTTGAGAGGGCGCGTTTTCTCGGGGATAGGTTTAAGGGTCTTCTTCAGGGTCTTGTGGAAGAGTTTAATATTTTGAGGGAGGCCCGCGGCTTAGGATTAATGCTTGGGTTGGAGGCGCGGATAGACGTATACAGCATATTGATGAGGGCTTTAGAGAGACTGACTCTTATACACATCTGA
>JAOAJJ010000261.1 GCA_026414245.1 Candidatus Bathyarchaeota archaeon | reverse complement strand
TGTATAAGAGACAGGTGTACGCCTCCGTCGAAAACCCAGCTTCCACCAGCGGAAAACTTATCTTCTCTCCAGCCCCATGGTTTAGGACCCCAGCCCATAGCGGACCATAAGACAATTCGAGGCTCACCAATCAACCCTTCTCTCATAGCCCACCAAAAAGCCCTCTCTTTCGGCGCTCTTCTATAATTCTCTGCGACAGCCAGCACCCTATTATGTTTTGACGCTTCATCAATAATGTATTTTGCACTCCTCATCGTTATCGCTAATGGCTTCTCAATGATTACATGTAGCCCCCTCTCTAAGCATTGGGAAGCCACAGTGTGATGCACGTTATGCGGCAAACATATGTCAACCGCGTCGAGGCTCTCCTCCCTAAGCATTCTCTCCATATCTGTATAAACTCTCGGCTTAGAATCTTGAAAGTAGTGAATTAAGTTAGCCTTCTCCTCAGCGTTTTTCTCAACTATGTCGCATACCGCTTTCACGTTGAAAACTTTTAGTCCCATTGTGCTTAGGGCTCGAAAACCCCCAACATGCGCGTTAGATATTCCGCCGCACCCAATTAAAGCAATACTTATTTTCTCCATGGGTTTAGAATTAATCCTATGACAATTTAAGAGTTACGGATAAAGAAGATTATCGGCTCCAGTAGGTGCGAAAAATATTCGTTTTTAGCAGCAATATCCATTACATGGTCTTAAAGCCTAGCTGGAAAGGTAAATATCCCGTGAATAGAAAGGCTTTCAAAACTAAAAATTTAAATTCCTAATAATAATCTCTGATGGGAGGAAGATGTTACCTCTATGGGCAAGTTAGAAGATGAGATCTTAAACCTTATGAAGAAATCTGAGCCCCTAACCCTGATGGAAATAGCTGAGAAATTAAATAAGAAGCCCAAAGCAGTCTTCAGAGCCCTACGTAAACTTTTTGAGAAAGGTAAGATTGGCTGCGATATAAAAACGAGAAGATACTATCTGGAGAAAGACTATGAGAAGCAGGAAGAGAGCGAAATCGATTACATAGACAACCTTTAATCCCCAAAAATATTTATTGGCATTCAGCATAAAAGTATCTTTGCCGGGTGAGTTAATTTGAAGATAGGTATCTTTACAATATTGTTTAACGAGCTAGGTCTAGAGAAAGTCTTGGAGTATGTTTCAAAGCTCGGTTACGAGGCCGTTGAGATAGCTGCATGGAGAGGAAGCAATCACATAGACATAGAAAAGATTCTTAGTGGAGGCGCAACTGAATATAAAAGAATTGTGGAGAAATACGGTTTAATGATTTCGGCATTGAGCAACCATCTTGAGGGGCAGCTCGTTTTAGGTCCTCATGATGAATCGACTGACGAGTGGTTTAAGGGTTCCCCTAAGGAAAAAGTTAAGTATGGAATGGAGCGTATGAAGAAAACCGCTGAGGCTGCTGCGGCGCTAGATGTCCCTGTGGTGAACGGTTTCATAGGGGCTCCGAATTGGGGTGCATGGTATAT
>JAOAJJ010000025.1 GCA_026414245.1 Candidatus Bathyarchaeota archaeon | reverse complement strand
CAGATAACAGCATCCTTATAGAGACCTCTCCTACCAGCCAAAATAATACACCGGTAAAACATTCACCCACAAAGATTAAAAAGTTTTATCCTCCGACTATGGAAGGATGGGGGGACGTCGAAATCGAAGAGCATAAGGCTTGAGAAAACATACCTTATAGCTCCAAACGAGGCTGCTAAAAGGAGTTCGTGAGGTCTTCGAACGACTAAACATTCCCTACAAGGAAACAACCATAGGATCACCTCGCCTCACATATTCGTCCAAAGATTCTCCATTAATCCTTTTATCTTAAAGCCGCCCTTTAGAATTCTCGGTTATCAGCTGGCTGCCTTCCACCCATCTAGCATAGGAGCCAAACAGGATTACGGTAACGTCTCCATCAAAGTATTTAAGCAGCCTCTCTAGAAAAGGCTTAAGGGTTTCAAGATCATCCGCCGCATGCTCCACAAAAACTATTATTTCTCCACATAACATAAGATATCCAGCTATTTCTTCAGAATAATATTCGAGGGGAGAACCCTCAGCATACACGTCGGGATAAAGGCTTTTAAGAGGTTGTATTGTGGAGTGAAATTAATGTTCTTGGTTAAGAGGTTAAATAAGTCTTTGCCAGAACAGTAGGTTTTCAAGTTTCATCTTGCAAATAGCTTCCACCGTAAACCCTCTCTTATTTAACGCTTATGTCGATGCCCTTATTTAGACTTGAATGATTCTAGAAAATTTCTAATTTCATGCCTGCGTAGTATAAGCTCCACAATTATGCCTGAGATCATGACTTCTATCCATGCCTTAGTAATTATGAAGGCTATTATGGCTGGTGGAACACCGTATACCGAGCATGCAAGCCAAATATAAGGCGTGTAGGGAATCATCGCTAGGGCTCCGCTGACCGGGGGTGAAAAACTCAGCTTTTTAGCGAAAAAGCCGGCTAAACCAGCGAGCAGCGCGTTTCCAAAGGGTATAAACACATTACCTATGCGAATCGTAGCTATTGTTAGGCTGAGAAGACCAATTACAGCGCCTGGGAGAGGTCCGATGGAGGCGGCGGCAAGGAGAGAGGGTAAGGCTGACAGGTGAAATTCAACCGTTGTGCCTGGAGCGGACGGCAACCTTATTCCGAGAAGACCTAAAATATTCCCGATGACGCTTAACACGATGATTAATGCGACCAGCTTTGCCGAGAGCCTTACCATGAGACTTAAAACGTTATGTATTCGATATAAAAGTTATGCTTTGGCTTGTTTCTAGAAGCTCAGCTGCTTGAAATAGTGATTTTAAGCGTTGAGGTTCAGTTTACTATTTAATCGTTTCGCCATTTATTTAGTAAATGATTAATTTGTGTCTCGCTTATTCTTCTTTTGGTGCTATGCATGGATGTTTTTGAGGCTATTCAGAAGAGGCATTCGGTTAGAGCTTATGAGCCTACGCCGGTTCCCAGAGAGAAGCTAGAGAAGATTTTGGAGGCGGCTAGGCTTGCGCCTTCTGCGGGTAACATTCAGCCTTGGCACTTCATAATTGTGACCGATGTCGAGAAGAGAAGAAGTCTTGCCGAAGCGCCTTTCGCAGTTTTCCTGAAGGAGGCGCCTGTCGTTATCGTTGGTTGTGGGAATCAAAAGGCTTCTCCAAAATGGTTTATGGTTGACGTCGCTATAGCTATGCAGAACATGGTTTTAGCTGCGACGGCTGAGGGGCTTGGAACATGCTGGGTTGGCAGCTTTAATGAGGATAAGGTTAGGGATCTGCTTAAAATATCTGGCGACTATCGGGTTGTCGCATTACTTGCCTTAGGTTATCCGCGCAGGAAACCTGATATTCAAGGCAAGGTGCTCCATTTAATTAGGAGGCGTAAAAACTTGGAAGATATAATTAGCTTCGAGGAGTTTGGGAGGAGGGCTCCAGGCAAATAATCTCTATTCTCTATATCTCTGAATGAGAGTATCCCTGCAACAATAAATACTATACTGGAAGATTTTAGGTTAAAAAATATAAATTGTTAATCCATAAGTTACTTAAAGAACCTAGATACTCTATGTATGAATTCAAAACATAGAATTTTAGGGTGGAAAAAATTTTGAGCGCCGGTGGTGAGGAGGATTCTATAATCGAGGTTTTTCGTAATGTTTGTAGGAGGGCTCTTCACTCTGGTCTCGGCGAATCTGCCGGCGAAGCTGTCCTATTTTTTCTGCATAGGGGTTTAGGTCGAGATCCGTTCAACGCCCTATGGGAGGATCCTAAATCAGTCTACTATGAGATGGAGAAGATATTTGGCGTAGGCGCCAAGATCTTGATTAATCTTTTAATAGCGGGGGTCAATAAGGAGTATGGATTAAATATGAACCACGAACGCTTACTAGAGCTTATGCGCTGCGGCGACCAAATGTCGATAGAGGAGATACGCTCATTTATGAGGAAGATAGCTGAGGCACATAAATATAGGGGTGGAGAGTAGAATGAGTGTTGGAAACATTAATGATAGAGTTCCAAGCGGAGTAGGCGGCTTAGACAAGATTATCGGCGGAGGCTTTCCCAGAGGCAGCCTGATAGTTCTTGCCGGAAACCCCGGAACAGGTAAAACAATACTCTCAGCTTGCTTCCTCTATCATGGCGCGGTTAATTATGGTGAAAGGGGCATATATGTTAGCTTCGCTGAGAGCCGAAAGAGCTTCTTCGGGAACATGTTAAGCTTAGGCTTAGACTTTGAGGTATTGGAGAGGGAAGGCAGATTCCGCTTTTTAGACATGCTGACGGTTAGGGAAGAAGCCGTCCAAAATGTTCTAGAGGCAATACTTAAAGAGGTGAGCGAAGTTGAAGCTAAGCGCCTGGTGATAGACTCGTTTTCAGCTTTGGCTCAAGCGTTCAGGGAGACCCATGAAGCAAGAATCATTCTACACACTATTCTAAGCAGGATAACAAGGCTTCTCGGCTGCACGACAATCCTAATAACGGAGATCCCGCGCGGAGAGAATAAGATAGGGCTGAGCGCAGAGGAATTTGTAGCCGACGGCATAATCCTATTGGGGAGAACTAGGTTAGAGGGTAGGCTTCTAAGAGAACTGGAGCTATTTAAGATGAGGGGGACACCCGTATATGAGACACAAGCGGTCTTCACGCTTAAGGATGGATTCAAAGTCTTTCCACCATTTAAGTCTAAGCCGATTGAGAAGCCATGCAGATTCCAGCCGCAGCCAGACACAGAAGAATACTTCTCAACAGGCTCACCAGACTTAGATAAGATGCTTGAGGGAGGTTATCCAAGAGGCTCAACGGTGTTAATCGAGATCGATGAACATATCACAAAGCTACAATACCATCTGATCACTGCGCCAACAGCCTATAACTTTATCGTTCAAGGGAGGGGCGTAATTCTGATCCCGTCTAGAGGCGTAGACCATAACCTTGTAAAAAGGAGGGCTGAGGAGGGCGGTATAACGAGAAATGAGGTGGATAGGCTTCTAAGGATCTGCATCAAAGATTATCCTGGATTTAAGCCTGAACCCTGCCTTGTGGCGTTTAAGGGCGAGAACCTGAAAGAGGACTATTTAAAATACATAGAGGTTGAACAGAAGCTCGTAGAGAGCACCGGTCAACCAGTGCTGCACATTACTGGCGTGGATACGATGATAGACATGTATGGAGTGAGAGAGGTTCTCTCAGCCCTTAGGGCTTATGCTACGAGAGTAATGGAGGCGGGGGGTTTAAGCATAATATTACTTAAGCCCGGTTACCCCAAGCTGGCAAAGATCCTTGGAGCGCTTGCAGACGTGCATCTAAAGATTACTCGAGAGCACGGGGCAGTGCTCGTCTATGGAATAAAGCCGAGAACAAACCTGCATGTGCTGGAGATGGATGTATCAAGAGGCTATCCTATGCCGAAGCTCACGCAGATAATTTAAGATGAAAAGGCAATCTTCAGATGCAGCCGGTTTACTCTGCTTCTTCTCGACTTTTCTCCCTTTAATTAACCTTCGCCACAGCCTGCCGAAATGTAAAATCATCGCCTAGACTCGAAAGATATATCGTTATTTAGGGCTTAAATCCGTCTTTAAACCTTATGGGTCAAATACTCCACCGCATTGTCCGAAAGGATTCGTGCAGTAGCTCTCCTCGCAGCCCAGCACTGGAAAGCTATAGCCGCAGGATATGAGGCTGGATGCCGATGGGCGTATTCGACCTTCACGGCTAAGGCTGTTATGTTTCCACCCAGACCCATAGGCCCTATGCCAGTCATATTTACGGCTTCGCGGAGCTCTTCCTCGAGGCTTGCTATTCTCTCGTCTCTAGGTTTTTCATTTAATGGTTTAAGGAGAGCTCTCTTAGCGAGGCTCATGGATATGTCCGCCCCGCCGCCTAAACCAACGCCTATAATCGTCGGCGGGCATGGAAGCCCGCCAGCCTTTATAACGCTCTCTAAAATAAATCTCTTCAGTCCATTTAAACCCTCGCTGGGATTCATCATCTTTAATGTGCAGGCGTTCTCAGAGCCACCCCCCTTAAGTAACGCTGTGATTTCGAGGTAATCTCCGTCGAAGACATCCCAGATCAAATATGGGAGATATCTTCCAGTGTTATCTCCAGAATTCTCTTCTGAGAAAAAATCCACAGCGTTCGGTCTAAGCGGTATGCTCAGAGTTGCTTCTCTCACGGCTTTACGTAATGCCCCCTCAACTTCACCTAAACCCCTAAATCTTGAACCAGCCTTCAGGTAAAACGAGATTATGCCGGTGTCTTGGCAGACGGGTATATTCTCCTTCTCAGCTAACTCTATGTTTTCAAGGATATTCTTTAGGTTCAGCCTCCCAATGGGGCTCTTCTCCTCATAATAGGCTTTTCGAAGAGCGTCTTTAACATCGTCCGGCAGCCTTATAGCCGCAAGCTCCAGAAGTTTCAGTGCTACATCCTTAATTAGTGAGCAGCTAACCATATTTGCTCGCCATTCATCCCCCCACATATCACTTCATCCTCTAATTTAAATATCTCCTCAATGAAATAGATTTAATTAGAGAAGAAATGTATGAAAGCGAATTAGAGAGGAAGCGTTACCTCAACATCGAAGACATCCCGGGCGTAACACCATCGTTAGCGGAGAAACTACGTGAGCTGGGATTCAACACAGTTGAGTCTCTGGCTATGGCAACTATACGTGAACTTGAGCAGGCTGGCATAAGCGATAAAAAGGCTTTCGAAATAATCAACGCTGCACGCTCCTCTATAACACTGTCATTCATACGTGCAGACGAGATCCTTAAAAGGCGGCAGAACGTGCTCCGATTAACTACGGGAAGCAGAAAGCTGGATGAATTATTGGGTGGAGGTCTTGAGACTCAAACGATAACCGAATTTTACGGCGAATATGGGTCTGGAAAAAGCCAATTGGCTCATCAGGCTTGCGTCAATGTGCAGCTACCTCCTGAAGGGGGAGGTTTAGATGGAGGGGCTCTATATATAGATACCGAGAATACTTTTAGACCTGAGCGAATAGTTCAGATGGCTAAGTTCAGGGGATTGGATCCTCAGAAGGTTGTTAGAAACATTATTTGGGCTGAAGCATACACGTCTGATCACCAAATATTTCTACTTGAAAACGCTGATAAAATAATAAAGGAGAATAATATACGCCTAATAGTCGTCGATTCTTTAACAGCGCACTTCAGGAGCGAATACATCGGCAGGGAAAATTTGGCTCTGAGACAGCAGAAGATCAATCAACACATGCATAAACTTATTAGGCTGGCGAGAGCTTTCAACGCTGTTGCTTTAGTAACCAATCAGGTCATGTCGAGCCCCGAAGCCTTCTTCTCAGAGGGAATAAAGCCTATAGGCGGACACATAGTTGCCCACACAAGCCACACGAGAGTTTCCTTAAGGAAGAGCTCTAAAGGCCCGATAAGAATAGCACGCTTAGTCTCAAGCCCATATCTTCCTGAGGGAGAATGCTTATTTAAGATAACTGAGAATGGTATAGAGGATGTCTCTGAGGAAGACAGGTTCGGCTGGGAATAAGACACCTATTCCCCATCAATATTTAAATGTTATATTTGATCTCATAGTTGGCAAGAAGATCGCTGAGGCTGAGAAGACCCTGCAGGAAATAGAAGCGAATTTTAAGGAGAATATTAGGAGCGAGTTTGATATTGGTTTTATTGGGGCTCTTAGGGGCATCATACTGGCATATAAGTCGAATGATCAGAATACTTTCATAAACAACATCGACTTAAATGACGTGGACGCCTTAAAAAAATACTATAATGAGTTTTTAGAGATTTCCGTGGATGACCTGCACTCTGATTATGATAGGGGATATTTCTCAGCGTTATCTGAGTTTATGCTCTTTGCGCTTAGAAAACTGGGGTTGAGAGGAAAATAGCGATTTAGTGTGGATATATTATGGTGTATAGGAGAACCCAGAAGAAGACCCATGAAGCAATATATATGCCTATACCGGTTTTAGTGACGTCTGACGGTTTACTGACTTTTGCAATAAATATTTGCCTTAAGATTTTGTCGCTTACTAGGTAGACTGCCATGCAGAGCATTACTCCACTAAATATGTTGTTTATCCTCAGAATCACGCATAAAGCCCCCGCTAAGGCTCCGAGGGCAACCTTAACCCAATAGATAATGTTTAAAGGCTCCATTCGACATCTACCTTTCTGGTGGTTTCTTGAAGGAGCAGATGAGCAGCTTCGATATAGCGGCAGTAGCTGCGGAGCTTAATGAAGCCATTAGAGGCTCCCGGATCACTAAGATTTATCAAATAAATACTAAAATCTTACTCTTAAATCTTCGTAATCCTAAAGGCGAAAACCTCCAGCTTTTAATCGAAGTCGGCAAAAGAACCCATTTAACTTCATACAACTTCGAGAAGCCTAAAAAGCCGCCAGCCTTCTGCATGGCTCTGCGAAAATACTTAGAGAACGGCGTGGTTAGAGAGATCACGCAATACGACTTCGAAAGGATAATTGAATTTATTATTGAGCGCGGCGGCCAGAGTTATCGTTTTATAATAGAAATGTTTGATGATGGAAACGTTATACTTGTCGACCATGAAAATAGAATTCTACATGCGCTGGCTTATCGAAGGATGAGGGATAGAAATGTTTTGAGGGGTGAAGTTTTCAGGTATCCCCCTCAGAGAGGTATAAACCTTAAAGATGTAAGTTTAGACTACCTTGGCAAAGTTAGAGATTTTGGTCAACTAGAGGTCGTTAAAGGGTTAACAAGGCTTCTCGGCATAGGGGGATTTTATGCTGAGGAGCTTCTTCTCGCGTCAGGGGTTGATAAAAGTAAAGCGTGCTCCCTGCTTAGCGAGGAGGAATTAAACGCTATTTTCCGGAGCGTGAAAGATTTGATGCTTCGTATCGAGCGGGGGAATTATGAGCCATGCATATTTATTAGTGGAGAAGGTGTTTGGGTTGATGTTGCGCCATTTCCGCTGAGAAAATATTCTGACCTACATATTCAGAGGGTTGAAACCTTCAATAAAGCCCTCGATGAATATTATGCAAAGTTCTCGGTTGAATCGAAGGCTAAACAGGTAGAGGATGCCGCTAAGCGGGAAATAGCTAGCTTAGAAAAGATACTTGAGAGCCAAAAAAGAAGTCTGGAGGAGTTGAGGGATAAAGCTGACGCCTACCGCAGAATCGGAGACACAATATATAGTCATCTTTATGAGGTTGACAGCTTGCTGAACAGGGTTATGGCTGAAAAAAAGGCGGGTAGGAGCTGGGAAGAAATAACAAAAATCCTGCTGGAAGAAAAAAGAAATCTGATTTCACCATCAATCTACTTCGCTTCTCTTAAGCCTGAAACCCTAACCCTCCAGATTTCAATAGGCGGGCAAATAATTGATTTAAATCTTAAAATGTCAGCGCAGCAAAACGCCTCAAAATACTATGAGATGGCGAAAAAATCTGAGAGTAAAATCGATGGTCTAGAGGAAGCCATCAAGCAGACAATGGCGAAGATCGAGGAAGCCAAGATTAAAGCCTATAAAAGAATTGAGGAAATCTCAAGACCTCCGTCGCTTAAAAGGAGGAAAGAGTGGTTTGAAAAGTTCCGCTGGTTCTTCTCCTCTGAAGGCTTCCTTGTTATAGGTGGGAGGGATGCTGTGTCAAACGAGGTGTTAATCCGCAAATACATGGAGGATCAGGATATAGTTTTTCACGCAGATATAGCTGGCTCACCATTCACTATTGTTAAAACCAAAGGTAGAATGCCAACGGAGATAACGATTAACGAGGCGGCTCAATTTACAGCCTCCTATTCACGAGCATGGAGGGAGAAGATTAGCGCCGTAGATGTCTACTGGGTTAAGCCTGAACAAGTCAGTAAAAGTCCGCCTTCAGGAGAATATCTTCCAAGAGGCTCTTTCATGATTTATGGAGCAAAAAACTACGTTAGAAACGTCCCTCTTGAAGTATCTATAGGTGTTAGGGATGATGAGTTGAAGGTTATTGGCGGACCTACCAGCGCCATAGCTAAGCAGACAAACTGTTACGTGAAGATTTTTCCCGGCGATGTGCCGAGCGGAAAGCTCGCCAAGGAGATTAGAAGGGCTCTGGCGGAGATGGCTCCCCCTGAAAAGCGTGAAGAGATCCTAAAGATCCCGTTGGAGGATATACAAGCCTTCATACCGCTGGGTTTAGGGAAAATGGTTGAAGCAGTAGATAAGCAAAAGATTAAATCATCATAAAAGATAAATATTTTATTATCTGTTCGGAGGGATTAAAGTGGACTTCTACCATGTTATCAGGACCCGTAGAAGTATAAGATCCTATAAACCCGACCCAGTACCAGACGATGTTTTAATGAAAGTTTTAGATTCCGCTAGAATAGCTCCTTCCGGCTCAAACCGTCAGCCATGGAAATTTATAGTTATAAAAGATGAGGAGACTAAGCGGAGGGTGGCGGCTGCATGTAGCGGACAAATGTTTATAGCTGAGGCTCCAGTTGTCATAGTGGCTTGTGGACGTAACATACATTATAATAGAGGCGGATACATGGGTGACCTTAGCATGCTTGTCGATGTTTCCATAGCGTTCACTCACCTGATCCTGGCTGCGAGAGCTGAGGGGTTGGGAACATGCTGGATTGGAGCATTCAATAATGATGAGCTGAAAAGAATCCTAAACGTGCCTGAAGAATGGAATATTGTAGCGGTAACCCCGCTCGGCTATCCAAAAAACGAGAGCTTTGAAGAGCCGGGGGCGAGGAAGCAGCTATCGGAAATAGTTTCCATAGACAAGTTTCAAGAATAAGGTTTTTCCCAACTTTCCCAGCAATTTTTAAGCCTTAAATGCTTATTGATAAGTATAGTGGATATTATGGGCAAAGAAGTTTTTATTGTTCCCGAACCGAAGCGCTTGAAGTTCACCGGAAAATGGTTCACTTTCAACGGGTTCTCAAACTTCCCGGTTTTCCTCAAGACAGAGTTCGCCGTCCCTGAAGGCGATTGGATTATTTCTAGGGTTGAAGGTGCAGGTGAAGAGAGTAAACTTAAGATTGGGTATGGAAAAGTTACGATATGCGGCGCCCAAAACATATGTTATGCAACACTCATACAGCTGATTATTCAGGGAAGGGGCTATCTGCCTGAGGTTGAGGTGGAAGAATCTTTCAAATTTAAGTTTAGGGGCTATCATCTGGATATAGCTAGAGGCGGGGTTCCAAGAATCGAAACATTCAAGAGGATGCTGCGTCTCCTTTTCCTACTCAAATACAATTATTTCGCCATATATTTCGAAGACCTCTTCCCGTGGAGAAGCTACCCTCAAATAGGTGCGCACCGAGGTAGGCTATCCGAAGAAGAATTGAGGGAAATAATAGATTATGGTAGCAAACTTGGCATAGAAGTTTTCCCGTCGCTTGAGCTTTCCGGCCACATGGAAAATATTCTCTCACTGCCTGAATTCATGAAGTTTAGTGAGTGGCATAATTCGAAAGAAGGCTGCCTAGACCTAAGCAATGATGAGGCTAGAGACTTCGCCTATAAGCTTCTCGAGGAAGCTATAGGTAATTTCCCATCAGCCAAATATATCCATGTAGGCGGAGACGAAACATGGGCTCTTGGAAGGGGAAGAAGTCTGAACAAGACATGGATCTTTGAGGGGCCGCAACTCTACGAGATGCATCACAAGGAAATCATCAATAGGGTTTTAAGGTCAGGTAAAGAGCCGATTTTATGGGGCGACATGATATCAGGCATGTATCTAAGAGAGGAAGCGGGTAAATGGGGTGAAATCCTAAAGAGCGATGTGTGGAGGAGGTCGCTTATAGCTAATTGGGATTATAGTCCATGCTCAAAAGAATACTTTAGGAATAAGATAAGGATATTTAAGGATCAGGGCTTAAAGCAGATAGTTTGCCCCGGTCTCTCCAACTGGAATAGATATTATCCAAACTTTGATTTAGCCATAGAGAACTTAAGGAATTTTCTTTCAGCGGCGGCGGAAGAGAACATAGAGGGCTTTTTAGTGACAGCTTGGGGCGACGATGGGGAGGAATGCCTATTCTCATTTCTAGACCCGCTAATATTGGCGGCAATGGAGTTCGCTGAGGGGCAAGGTAGCTGGGAGAAAAAGTGGCTTGCAGTCAGCTGCGAAAACGATAAGATTCTAGAATCTAGAGTCTTGTTTGGAAAAAAGGAATTTTCAGACGTTATAAAACACGTCATATTCAAAGATTATTGGTATAATCGGCTCTCTGAGGATGAGAGAAAGAGAATTCTCATGGAATGGAAGAAAATGCTGGAGAATGTTAAGAGCGTTCAATTACCCAAAGACTTAGATTTTATAAGGAGCCTGCTGGCTCTTGGAATAAAAATTATTGAGGGGGAAGCGAAAGTCTCGGATTTCATCACCCTATCAAACATCTACATGAGCCTGTGGCTAGAAGAGAGGAAGCCTGAAGGACTAGAGAGAATCATTGAAAGGTTTTGGGGCATGGCTGGCAAACTGGACGCCGATCTTTCACGGCGCAGTTAAATAGCAGTCCACTCAAGGCAATAT
>JAOAJJ010000260.1 GCA_026414245.1 Candidatus Bathyarchaeota archaeon | reverse complement strand
ATATAAGATGATGAGTATGCTTAAGCCGGTCGCCATTAAAGCGGCGAAGAATATCCCCACGGGAACAAACATTAATCCGAAGCCGAAATCATAGTAGAAGGTTGCCCATGAGGAAGGCTTATGCTCGGCAACAGACTCAAAGAGCGGACTAATCGAGCGTAGCGACGGGATTAGAGTGAAAAGGAACTTCATGCCGGGAGGATTAATAAGGCCGGCTGCTAATAGGGCGTTAAATACGACGGCTATCAAAACGATTAATATTAGAGAATAAATTATTTTTCTTCTTAGCGTCGGTATAAGCCTATTTAATCCAGCTAAACATAGCAGAAAGAGCACGCCGTAAACTGAGAAGTTGGTTGCCTCAAAAAGGAAGCCTAATCCCGTCCGCGGATTGGCTGCAGCTATAGGGAGGGCGATGGCGAAAGTAATTACATAAGATAAAAGTAGGCGCGGAGAATATCTCCTTATAACTATCAATGTGAAGGAGAAAAGCGCTATAACCGCAACCATATATCTAGCTGCACCCCACGACATACAGAGATACCCTAAAGAGAACCCTGCCAGAACAGCATACGCAACACTACTTTTCAGAACCCTTTCGCCGTCAACCGCCCTACTAAAGAATAGTAGCAGAAGAATCGCGCTAAATATTCCAATAGTCTCATCGTCAAACCATCCCAGCGATGTTCGACCGATATGGGAGAGGTCTAAAGCCAGCAGTAATGCTGATAGTAAACCAACAGTCTCCCCGCCAAGATCCCTTCCAAGAAAATATATAGCGATGCACGTGAACGCTGACGCTATTATTGGAAAGATTACACATAAGTTATATAATGGGTCTGAGGCCAACGGGTCTAATGGGTTTGAAGCTGAGACAAGAAGACTTGAGACCCCAAGGCCGCCTAAAATTTTATGTAGCGTGGTGGCGGTCACCGTTAAACCGGTATTGGAAAAATAGCGCATATCACGACCATAGGGATACCAGCCAGCGTAATCGTGCCACGAGAAGAAGTACGCAAAACCGTTTTCCGATATTCGTTTGGCCACATAGTAGTGGAAGTATGGGTCGAATTCGTTTAGGTAGGGGCCCCAACGTAAAGGTAGCAGTCTAACAGTTAAAGATATTATTAGGGTTAGGAGGAGGGCTGTTCCTCTGATAAGAGATGAATGCGTTATTCTCGGTCGGAGGAGCGGCGTTTTATATAGCAGGTCAATGAGTTTTTTACGTATTTCTCTAGGCTTCATTAAAGCACCCGGGGAAGCAAATGATGCAAGATTTTATTTCACATTCCTATTTTAAATATTTTTGCATTACTTATCTGATTCTTTCCGATCTTTTCTCCGCTGGGAGAACCTCGATTTTTTGAGGCATAAGTGACAATTTTCTTCCACAACGGGGGCATCTGCCATTATATGTCTCATATATTTCTTCAGGAGACTTTATGTCATAGCCCTGATACAAGATTTCCCCGCAGCCATCACACAGCACCTGCTGAGGCATAAGCATCACCACGCTATCTATCTTGAAGATGCAAGATAGGTTTAAATATTTTCCTAACATGCTCAATTTTCCCTAATCTTATTGGGG
>JAOAJJ010000259.1 GCA_026414245.1 Candidatus Bathyarchaeota archaeon | reverse complement strand
GCTTTAAGGATAGGCTTAAAGGTGGAGAGCTATTACTAGGCACTATTCTGTCAACCCCTGAACCGGATATTGCGGAGTTCATGAGCACACTGGGTTTTGACTGGTTCTGGATAGACATGGAGCACTGTCCAATCGAGATAAAATCAGTTCAGACAATACTTCAAGCCATCCGCGGATCTAGAGCCGCATCTCTCGTCAGGGTTCCATGGAACGACCCCGTCTATATAAAAAGGGTTCTTGACCTCGGACCGGACGGCGTAATAATCCCTTGGGTTAATAGTAAATCGGACGCTGAAAACGCCGTGAAGTACTGTAGGTATCCGCCGAAGGGGATTAGGGGGTGTGGGCCGAGAAGACCCATATGGTTTAGAGGCTTTACGGAATATGTCACAAAAGCCGATGAAGAGCTTGTGATAATCGTTCAGATTGAGACTAGGGAGGCTGTGGAAAACGCTAGAAACATAGTTTCCGTCGAGGGCTTGGATGCGACGATAATAGGACCAGCGGATCTTTCGGATTAATTAGGGTTTCTTGGGCATCCTGAGAGCCCAGCGGTTGCCGAAGCGATAAGGGCGGTTCTAGAGACTCATAAGGGGACTAGCGTTACACCCGGCATATTCTCCAGTATAGATGGTGTTGAGAAGTATATTGAGATGGGGTTTAAACTCATATGTGTCGGAAGCGACTTAGATTTTCTGGCTGCTGGAGTGAGGGAGACCCTGCGAAAGGTTAGGAAACTTTAAGCCTAAAGCCCGCTGAGAGCATAAACCTCGCCAGCATATATTAGTCATGGCGCCGCCTTATCCAGCCCTTCATGGCTTCAGGGCGGTGGTCACCGCTCCTTTCCCCCATTTAGAATGCTTAAGATAGCTAAATCGATGAGAGGAGCCTTCAAGTTAAATTGGAGTGAGCTAGATTCAGGGATATGCGCATACATGGTGGAATAAGCATGCTGAGAAAACCGCCCTAGACACACACGCCTTCAAAATACTAGCCTACACACCAGAAGAATTCAAATCAGCTAAAGATGGCGTCACCACTGAAAACGCCATAGAATACTAGATAAAAATTCTATAAATAATTATGTTGAGCAAACCATATAAGTAAGGTGAAGGAAAAGAGAAAAATAGAGGATTAAAAAGAATAGCTTCTCATAATCCTTAAAGTTTTTAACGGAAAATCCCTATGCCTTAAGTGCTCTGAGTCTATCTCTTTGGGGCTTTCGCTATCTCCTCCTCCGGCAAAAGTAATTTGATTAAGTCAAGTAGCGATAATAAATTAGCGTTTTTCTAATAAATAGAATTTTATGGTGAATGCGGAACTGGATTTTCGGGCAGTATCCTCTGCTTACCGGTCTTGTAATAGAAAATAGCGCCCTTTATAAAACTGTAAGTATATGCTGGAAGCCTTATATGAGGATTTTTCCTTGAAGTTATAATTAATCCTGCTAAATATCTTTGAAATGAGGTTTTTAGCCCAAGATATTTAAGGCGCCAGTAATTGTAGGCTAAATCGTAACCACGCCAATACTCGCTTCTAAATGGTGTCCTCTGTAATGAATGAGAATGACATATATGCCAAACTATTGGGCTAACGTCGGGAGTCAATGGATAATAGATGTTATATCCTCTCAACACTGCAC
>JAOAJJ010000258.1 GCA_026414245.1 Candidatus Bathyarchaeota archaeon | reverse complement strand
AGTCAATAGATAGCTGTATTAACATCATTACTATTGACAGAACTAAGCCAATAATGAAACCTCTAGACCTAAGAAATCGCTTTATCTCAAAGACCGGCATCTTTTCCTCACTCATCTCATCTCCCCCTCCACTTTATTATAGTTATGTGTATATATATTATGTTTGATATATTAATCTTATCCTTCTTTTTAGTAGCACGCATTTATGAGTTACCCCACAATTATCGATGCAGCTTTCAACCATTTCCTCAGCAATTATTAGAGACCATCCTTTTCGCAATATGGTCATTATCCTTCCAGAAATAGTTCTAGAAGTAATAATGATGCTGATATCAATCAATAACTTTTTCATAAAAAGATAGGGAACGCCAGCACCTCCCATACGAGCTCGCCCAAAAATTCTACAATATGCCGGTTAAAAGAGTGAATGGTGAGCCATGCTATGAGGGGGTACTCATATGAGGGGCAAATATGGCAGAGATTCCTATCGGATGCAAAAGCTGGAGCCGCACATGGAGCATATGAGTGGAACACCGCGTTAAGATTTCCGGGAGCATTCGACGCTGCTTTCGCTAAATGGATCTTCGAAAAATATGATGTGTTCGGCATAAAACCAGCAAACGAGAAACTTTAAATGAAACCCCTGAAATAAGGTTTCTGAGAGCGAAGATAAAGTAGTCGTCTATGCACTATGTAACTGGGATATAAGGTTGAGGCTTAATGGCATATCGTATAAATGGGAAGGGATATAGCTGGAGTCGAGAAGAGTTTTTAAACCAATGGTTAAGAACTACAGCAATTCTACTATAGTAGAAATGCCGAACCTTTACGGTGACATGTTATTTATAGGATTTAAAACTTAAGAAGTAAAAAAGGGAAAAACAACAGTTTGCGTTGATTCTATAGACCTAGGTTTATTAAATGAAACCCCATCAATAATTTATGCTTAACCCATACTTAAGCGCACCTTTGTTTCAAACTCACCCCCACTATTGAACTGAGACATGCGCCTCTTAGATATCGGTTTGCGACTCCTAAAGAAAGTTAATAGAGAAAGCATGTTAGGAGGAGACTGAAATTTTCTGAGACCTAGAATAGCTGATTGCAGCATGAATCCTTAATTTTCCTAATATTTAAGATGATGATGGAAATTGTTCTGACAAGTATCTTTTTCTCTCTTTATCGGGCAGGCTCTTCCATAAGAGTAGCTGCTGTCTAATATCAGATAAGAAGAAGATGCATCTTTTGACCCATGCTGAAGGATCGCCGCTAATTCTTTTCACGTCTACGAAGAAGATATAGTTGTCTTCGCCATATATCGTGTAGATTTTGACCTCTTGGTTTATGTTTAACTCTGATGGAAGAAGCGCAACATTAATAGTTAAAGTTAGATTATCCGCATCTATCTCAGCAACTTTTTGAATGACAAACCCTCTTCTCTCGAAGCCTATGCCGGAATAATACTCTTTTAAGTATCTAAGCAATCCTAAAACTTCGTTTCTATAGGGTGTTCTAAATGGTAAAGGCACAGTCCATAAATCTCCACGAGGCTTTGTAGGAGGCTTCCATCTTCTCTCTAAGGATGGGGTTATTAA
>JAOAJJ010000257.1 GCA_026414245.1 Candidatus Bathyarchaeota archaeon | reverse complement strand
TCTGCCAAACCGCCGGCACTACCTTTACATCAGACATGACACCGTAGAGCAGAGCCTCTAAGTCCCCCCTCACCGGATCATCCTTCGGCAACTGCTCTATATAGCTTAAAAGCGCTAGGAGCCAAAGCCCTAGTCTAATAAGGCTCCACTCAACCTCAACGAGATAGGCGTTTTCAAAGCTCATGTACCATTTGTGAAAGCCGAACATGGTCCTAGGCGATATTTTAAGCTCGAGGTCATGTTCGCCGGGCTCTATGGGCACATACGTATGCGCCTCATCTATACCCCCATACGATCTCTCATCAACCTTTAGTAGCGCATTGCCCTGGAGAACTATTTTTAGGAACCATGTTGATGAAAGCTGAGTCTTATCCGGCACACTGATTCTAGTTCTAAACGTGAATAGCTTGTTAGGAGCCGTCTCGACGGTTATGGGCAGCGCAACATATTCACCTTCACCGGAAGACCATTCGAGAATTGGAACAACTCTTATTATAGATGCCGCCATTATGTCAAAAATCCTTCTCTCCACATCCCACAGATACATAACAGCCCCATTCCTACATATTATATTCTAAGGAATTTCAGGTTTCCAGATATAAAAGTTTGCAGAACCCGAAAGCTACGGAGCCCCTATATTAAAGCCCCGTCTAATTTAACACTAAGATACAAAGTCTTTTACAGAATAGTAGAAAAGTAGAAACACCGATGTTTATTCAAAATGTCAGAAGACTGCCGGAGATATCTTTGCAAAAACGAGACATAAAAATAGGGTGCTTATTGCCTTGAGTAAGGCAATTTGGTTAAAGCCAGATATGGGCTGCCTATATCACTAAAAGATCTCCTCACAAGAGTAGACCACATTCATTAAGCTAAACTTTTCACTTATAGAATTAAAAAATGGAGAGAAAACGAGAAGGAATCATGATTCGAAGAGCTGGTGCTGGAGGCTGGATTCGATCTAAACGACTACTGGAGGAATCTTCCGCAAACTCTTCTTTTTCTAAGAAAAGCTATTTCATAGTGATCGAAGAAAATGGGAGGGGGCACGGAGGGTTATTTGATGGGGATTTTCCTTACCAGTATATAGATTATTATTGAGCTTATGATGAATTCTACGGCTAGGTAGCTTCCATTATAGATTGCCGAGTATAATGCGGGATTCATTCCTTCTGGGGCGTATATTGCGAAGAATATTATGCCAGATATGAAGTGGCAGATGAACCTGCCCAGTATGCCGGCTCCAACACCCGCTACCGGATATTTCTTGAATAATCCCGATAGCCCGAGCATCGCGTAGGCAAGCGGATAGTCAAGTATTGCCTGAACTGGGTTAATCATGTATCCACCTAAAGCCATGTGAACAAGCCCATATACCAAGCCAATCTCAAGCCCGGCGCGCAAGCCATATCTGAGGGAAAACCAGAATAATGGAACCATGCCGGCAGCGCTTACGGAGCCGCCTTGCGGCAACCTGAATATGGGTGGGAGAACATCCTTAAGGATTATTGACAGGGCTACTGCAATAGCTCCCTCAGTGATAACTTTAGTCTTCACTCCAGCGTATTCTTTTCTCTCCATCGCTTATATCACCTAATAAATTTAGTGGAGTGGTGAGATATAAATATAACGGTGTTATAATACCAGCATATTTAAGGCGCTAAATCCTCTTA
>JAOAJJ010000256.1 GCA_026414245.1 Candidatus Bathyarchaeota archaeon | reverse complement strand
AAGATATATTCCGCGGGCATTCGGCAGAGCTACACCGAAGTTTGAGACGCTCTGCCATGTCGAGATAGTTCTCGAGCAGTTAAAAGAGGGATAGTAATGACGTATGTTAAGCATCTTATAAACGAGTCTATTAGAAGAGCCGAGATAGATGAATTCCTCTGGAGAGAGTTTGAAAAAGCGGGTTATGGAGGAGTCAACATAGTTAAAACACCCCTCGGCACGAATGTAGTTATATACGTTGTGCGCCCGGGACTGATAATAGGGCGTGGAGGAGAAACAATAAGAAACCTAGCTAAGATTTTGGAGGAGAAATTCAATCTTCCAAACCCGCAAATCTCGGTTGCCGAGATAGAGGTTCCGGAGCTGAACCCTCATGTTATGGCATCCAGAATAGCTGCAGCCTTAAGGCGTGGAATCCACTTTAGGAGGATTGGGTTCTGGGCGTTAAATCAGATAATGGGCGCCGGCGCTTTAGGCGCCGAGATAACTATAAGCGGCAAGCTGAGAACCGAGAGGGCTAGGACGGAAAAGTTTAGGGATGGATATATACCTAAAAGCGGAGAGCCGGCGATGAAGTATGTTAGAAAGGCAGTTACGCATGTTTATTTGAAGCCCGGAATATTCGGGGTTCAGGTTACCATAGTTTCGCCGGAGGCTAAATTCCCAGATGAAGTGAAGCTTATCGAGGAAGCAGCCGCTGGAGAGGAAACCGGCTCAACTCAGTCGGGAGGATAGTTAGAATGGCGATTCTCAGGGTTAAAGAGATTAGGCGTATGACCCGTGAGGAACGTATAAGAAGACTGAATGAGCTGCGCGCTGAGTTGGCTAAGCTGAGAACAATGGTTAAGGCTGGGGGATCTGTTGAGAAGCCATCTAGGATTAGGGAGATTAAGCGGGCAATAGCTCGCATATTAACTGTCGATAATGAGGGGGATGGAGGGGTTAAATGAGAAATCTATCTCACATACTCCAAGATGAATTCATAGGGTTAGATGTAAAGGTTGCTAAAAGCACAAATCCTTCTTGCGTTGGCTTACGCGGTAAAGTGATTAATGAGACTAGGAACACTTTCAGAGTCCTCTGCAAAAATAACGAGGAGAAGGTTTTAATTAAGGAGAATTGCATCTTTCATTTCACCCTACCTGATAAAACCGTTGTTGAAGTCGACGGTAAATCTTTAATTGGGCGTCCTGAAGATAGGGTTAAAAAAATAGTTAGGAGACGTTGGTGATGTCGTATACCATTAAGCCTCCTGAGAAGACATGCGATGACGAGAACTGCCCATTCCACGGCTCGCTGAAGATTAGGGGAAGGATACTTGAGGGCGTTGTTGTGAGCGCTAAGATGGATAAAACCATAATAGTTAGGCGGGACTATGCGTATTATATGCCGAAATTTAAGCGATATGAGCGGAGACATAGCCGGATACCAGCCCATAATCCACCATGTATAAACGCAACAGAAAACGACGTTGTGAGAATAGCTGAATGCAGGCCGATAAGCAAAACGGTTTCATTTGTAGTGGTGGAGAAGATAGGTCGTAAAGAGGTGACTTAAAGTGGCGGCAAAAGCTAAAACCAGGGGCTTGCAGGCTAAGGGCGTTGGGAAGCCGAAAACTAGGATAAGTAGAGGGGTAAACGTAGGCTCGACAATTAAGTGCACCGACAACTCTGGGGC
>JAOAJJ010000255.1 GCA_026414245.1 Candidatus Bathyarchaeota archaeon | reverse complement strand
CCTCATCCGTATATCTGCTCCTAGAACCGTCTGGCGAGGATACAAAAATCTGCTTTTTGCCAAGCTTTTCAGCTATCTCCGTAACCTCGTCTCCACCACCATGAACAATAACTAACCTATCCCTCTCTAAGATTTTCCCTATGTCGCCGGCGAGGCTATCGTTCAGCCCCCTCTTAAATATGTCCCCGCCAATTTTCAGGACTATCATGCTGGATACCCCGCAACCCTACATAGCCAACCTTAATAAACTTTAAACTGGATGTAGCGCTGAGTAGCGTAAACCCTCCCTCTCATCCCAACCGCACATTATATTCATGTCTTGAACAGCTGTTCCAGCAGCCCCTTTCATCAAATTATCTATAGCTGACAGTATAACTAACCTATTTGTATGCTCATCTATCTCGAAGCCTATATCACAGTAGTTTGACCCAACAACTATCTTTGGGTCAGGGTACCTGTAAAGCCCCTTAACGTCACGTATAAATCTTATGAACGGTTCATTCGAGTAAAAGTCTCTGTAAATGCGCCAAACCTCAACTGGAGTTATCGAACCTTTAAGAAAAGTATGGCATGTTGAAAGTATCCCTCTAACTATGTTTACGGCGTGGGCCGACATCAAGACTTTAACTTTCTCCCCACATAGGAGACTAAGCTCCTGCTCGATTTCAGCGGTATGCCTATGGCCGACAGGCTTATATGGTCTAATAACGCCGTAGTGCTCAGAGTGATGTGTTGAGAGTGATGGTTTAGCGCCGGCGCCGGAGGAGCCGACCTTAAAGTCTATTACGATCCTATCTAGCTCGATTCTACCTGATTTGACTATGGGTGCTAGAGCTAAAATGCCGGCTGCAGCCATGCATCCCGGAACAGCAACTAGCTGAGCTTTCCTAATCTCCTCCCTATGAAGCTCCGGTAGACCGTAAACGGCTTTGCTGAGAAGGTCTGGGCTTCTATGGTTCCACCCATACCACTTCACATAATCGCTTGGATTTTTAAGCCTAAAATCTGCGCTTGTGTCTATTACTTTTAAGCCGACCTCAATTAATTGCGGCATAAAGGAGGATGAGACCCCGTGCGGTGTCGCAACGAACAGTATGTCACATAAATCAGCAACCTTGCTTGAATCGGACTTAATGAATTTTAATGTTGTTTGCCCCTTAAGGTTGGGGTGAACCCTGTAAACATATTCATCAGCATAAGTGTTTGATGTCGCTGCCGAAACCTCTACTTTCGGGTGGGCTAAGAGTAAACGTAGAAGCTCGCCGCCAACATATCCCGACGCGCCGAAGACCCCAACCTTCATCTCTTCATCACCCCAATAGCGTACTTAATAATCTTCTCAGGAATGTCGACCCTAGTTGCCGAGTAAAGCCCCTTAAACTCAGGCGTATTATTAACTTCATGCACAACTATACCGTCAGGCGACTCCATGCAGTCAACCGCTAAAACCCCGCCGCCGACAGCTCTAGAAGCCTTAAGGGCTACTTCAGCAAGCTCATCCCTGATGGGGCATGGCTCCATCCTTCCCCCGCGTGCAACATTCGTCCTCCAATCACCTTCAGCCGGATATCTGTACGCTGCTGCCACCACCTCATCCCCAATAGTTAGTATACGTATGTCCCGCGGCGGTCTCTTAACGTACTCCTGAAGATAATAGATTTGCATAAGGGAGTTCTGCATCTCCT
>JAOAJJ010000254.1 GCA_026414245.1 Candidatus Bathyarchaeota archaeon | reverse complement strand
AGATTGATATCGCTGGTTTCTCGGGCACTATAAGCCCCAGCGAGAAGTAGTAGCCTACAACCCATATATATGAGATAATGGCTCCTACCACGAGAGCTAGCATTAGAGCCAACGCAAACATCATTCTACTCATGTCGCTTCATCACCATACATGGGCTTTAAGCACATCAGAGTTTCAGCGGTTAAATCTACTCTATAATGCATTATAAGGCTGACGCCTAAAGCATTTATCTCCCTGTCAAGGTCCTCATTCAAGTTTGAGAGTGCTACTTGAAAGATCTTAGAAAATTCTCCAGCCTCTCCAGCCTCATGTTTGTGGCGTTGAGAGAACGCTGCAGTTCGGTTATCTGATTTTTGAGCGCAACTATCTCACTCTGTAAGCTCTCAATATGCCCTTCAACCTTCTTCAAATCTTCAATCGACGCAACATCATATCCTTCAACAACACCTCTAATAACAACCTTATGGGAGCGAATAGGCTCCTTCCTTTCCTCAGCGGTAGCCATTAAAATCCACCACCTCAAAAGATAATGTAAATCTGAACAGAATAAATAATTTTTCCTCAAATTCCTAAAAAGAAAAACTTTATTAAATGGAAGAGGGCTCTAAGTTTTTCAACGGCGGGTGAGTGGGGGCCCACCTCCACCCGTTCCGCCATATAAACCCCGGTGTAGGAGGTGGAATATTGAAAATTGATAGTAGGAAGATATCTTTAACAGCGTTTTTCGCAGCAGCCTACGCTGTCAGCGTCATACTGTTTGCTTTTATAAGCTTTGACCCTAGATTTCAGATAAGAGTTGCGGATGCATTGCTTCCACTCTCCATAATCTTCGGTCCCCCAGCGGCAGTGGGTCTGGGATTAGGCTGCTCTATTGCGAACTTCTATGGCGGTTATGGAATTTTTGGCGCAGCAGTAATCGTCGATGTTGTTGGTGGAGGGGCTGCAAATTTTATTGCATGTATATTAGCGTGGTTTATCGGTGGAGGCAGTGTTAGAAGAAGGTTTCTGGGCTGTCTAATAGAAAACGCCACTGTAACCATCATAGTTGGAAGCTACCTGTCGCTCATATATGGGATACCGATCGAGTTAAGTATGCTTGGACTATTCATCGGATCACTGGTATCGATCAATATCCTAGGATTCATGCTTCTAGAAACCCTCTATAGGATGGGTATAGGGGAGAAATACGTTAGAAAATAAGTGAGAGATATATTGGCTGAAGCCAAAACGAGTATTCCGTGGAAGAAAAGTTTAACTCGCCTAAGATCCTTTCACATAGTAATATTGTCCAATCCTTTTCTGATACTTATCCAATTTCGAGTCCTCTTTATTCACCCTGGGTCTCTTTGTATCCGGATCCCTTCTAAAGGTTATGCCCATATCCCTCAGAAACATGTTCATTCCGTCGAGAAGCGTTGTTGGGGACTTCGCTGTGCCGTAGACCCCGGGGGTGCCGGTGAAGATCATGAGTCTATCCGCTATAAAGTCTTGGGCAACGATGTCATGTTCAACCACAAATGCTGTTACATGCTTATCCTCAACTACCCTACGTATTGTTCTCGCCATAGCTAACCTCTCCTCAACATCTAGGTATGCGCTGGGCTCATCTAGAAGATAAATGTCTGCCTCACGTGATAGGCATACGGCTATAGCAACCTTCTGAAGCTCTCCGCCGCTTAAGCTCTTAATATCCCTATCGAGCAGCGGCTCCAGAG
>JAOAJJ010000253.1 GCA_026414245.1 Candidatus Bathyarchaeota archaeon | reverse complement strand
CTAACATACCCTAAAAAGTAAACTCTATCCTTAACACCAAGTCTTTCCGCTACCTTTAGAGTCTCGCTGAGGAATCCTCCATCAGGCCCAATAAAGACCACTGCGATGTCTTTGTTAAGGTATTTGAGGGCTTCAACAAGCACATGGGGGCCCTTAAGCTTATGCATTCTGCCCACAAATAGGAAAAAACTCTTCTGTTTTATCCCATACTTTCCCAAAAAATCAGCCGAACTTCTCCTCCTCATGGCGAAGTAATATTCAGGGACAGCGTCAGGCAAATATTTAGCATCAACACAATACTTTTTCCGTAAAATATACAGATCTCTTAAACTCTTGACTAGCCGTAAATTAGTTAACGCCAACGCCTTCTTAGTATTTCTTCTATCGTATAATGGTGCAAAATGCCTTACAAGTGGATTTGGATGATCTTTGAAGGCGTCAACAGCCATAAAAAAGCAGGCAGTTTTAACTCCTAATTTAAAAGCTTGCTCCAACATATTTATGCTGAAGAGACTATTGTGACCATGAACGTGCACAATGTCAGCTTTATTTAATATATCTTTAGGCATATTCTTTGGAATAGTTAAGTCTGGATAATGTAGACGCCAAGCATCAACCCTATAGATATGCACGTTATTTAAAACCTCCATCGGAGGGTTCCCCTTAGCGCCATATTTACTCGTAACAACGTAAACTTCGTGTCCAAGACTAGCTTGGGCTTCAGCTAACCCCTGGACAGCTCTCTCCATTCCGCCAATAATAGGGTAATAATGATGGAAAACGTGAACTATCAACATTTCTTACAACCAGCAAAGTTGCCGCTTAAATAAACGATTATAGCATCTTTAGAAATATTTTGGCAGAAATCTCTGAAGGCTAAATTTTGATCAACATCGTCGGACAAAAGAAAACCTCCTTTTCGTATAAAAGGCCACACACTCTTATATTCAAAAATCATGCACTCATAAGTGTGCAAACTATCATGCAAAAAAATATCTATCTGATTTAGCTCTTCCAACAAGTTAGGAAGCGCCCCCTCCGAAGTCGTATTAATAAACCTCCACTTATCCTTAAGCTTCTCTGGGATAGCATATCCAGAATTAGGATTGGGGTCTATCGAGTAAAGTACACCTTTCATATTATCATATTTCATATTATCATAAAGAGCCGCCAAAATAAAAGTGCTTGATCTCCCTGCTGATACCCCCGTTTCTAAAACGATTTTAGGTTTAATGGCTCTTACTATTAAGTAAAGACTTAGAGCTTCTTCAAAGCTGAGTGGGCTTTCATCATTCGGTGGCGCTATTGAACGTCTAAAACCCTCGACAATTAGATTCTTTGTTTCCTTAGAGGGCATCAAACGTGTCATTAGCTCTTTTGGGATTCCCGTTAATTCAGAGACAAAATTGATATAGTCAACTTTATTAAACAAACTTCTCATTGAAACAATGAATCGTAATGGATGCTTAATAACATATCGTAATGTTCTCGAATTGAAATACATGTAAGATTTTCTTAAATTCATGAATATCTCCCTAATTTACGTATAAGAGCGCATCCTTCTTTGACCCCTTTAATTATTTGCCTCATGTAATTAGGTCTGTAAAGCATTAGAATTATGATGGATAATCCCATATACCATAACCTTTTACCGGAGGAATTGATATGCTTATGTAGGAAAACCGTGTGATTTCTCGCTTTCCAATACATTCGCTGAGCCATGCTCATTTTAGGTCTATCTCCTCC
>JAOAJJ010000252.1 GCA_026414245.1 Candidatus Bathyarchaeota archaeon | reverse complement strand
ATGGTGGGGTGTTCTAAGCGGGGGCAGTATCCCCACATAGCGTAGCTCGGGCATTATCCCAAAGAGTTTTTTCCTAATATACTGTGGAGTCTCTAAATAAGATAAAATAGTGGAGATAAGTTTCAGGTCGCCGCTCTGATCGATTTCAGGGATATCGGGATAAACCATGACTTCATCTACCCGAAAAATCGCTAAGGCTCGCCCTATCCACCCGATCTTTAGCGTTTTCTCCCTCAAGTGCGGGACGTCTGAAACTGTCGATGCAGGTATTGCCACACAAAGCTTTTGTTCTCGCCTTATTGGCTGATTTGACTGAGATGGACACATATCAAACATCTAAGACTTACTTGAGATATACTCCTCAAAAAGTTTTTCTGCCTCATATATCGGTAAAATTTTAGCTGGATGCTTAAATGCATAGGCTGATATTGGAAGAATGTGGCCGCCCTCTCCCTTTAATAGAGCTAATTTAGCTCCTCGTATAACATCCAGCAGCATCAGAGCGGCATTTGGAGCATCAATCGTATTTAATCTAATCTCAATCTCAAACCCTACGCCGCCAAAGCATTCTCCAGAGATCCATATGTAGCTGTCTCTCCTATTTCCTAGAAAATCTACAAAATCAGTTGAACCCGCGACCACGGATGCTTTGTATGGTAAGACCATTTCAATAGTCTTAGTTTTTATTGCGCGTTTAGTTCCCCAGGCACGCTCAATATCTGAAGACTCTGTTCCGCCACCAACATCCAGCTGATAGGTCTTTAAAATTTGAACCCCTCTCCTATTCAATGCTTCTAGTATAGCTTTATGGAGGAATGTTGCGCCAACCTGATCCATTAGATCGTCTCCGATGAGCGGTAAACAAGCTTCGCGGAAACGATGATCCCATGAAAAGTCACTGGCGATTAACGTTGGAGTTGCGTTAATAAATGCGCATCCGGCTTCTAAAACCTCATTAGCATACCATAAAGAGGCTTCTCGAGCGCCACCGGGCAGTAAATTAACCATTATCTCCGCACCGCTCTCTCTGATCTTTTCAGCGACATCAACCTCTAAAGCCGGATTAACCTTTATTATTCTTTTAGTGTATTCGTTAAGTCCATCTAAAACAGGACCCTTCAAAACTTCAACGCCTAAATTCGGGACATCAGAGATCTTTGGCGCATTATTCGGCGGCGCAAATATTGCCTCAGATAGATCTCTGCCAACTTTACCCTCAGATATATCGAAGGCGCAGACGAACTCTATGTCTTCTGGTCGGAAACCCCCTATTTCCGGATATTTTAGTTTAACACTATCACCCCTACTCCTACAGTAATATACCCCTTGAACGAGCGCTGAGGCGCAGTTACCAACCCCTATCAAGCCAACCTTAATCCTAGGCAACATAGATCACCAAAACATGCCAGTAAAAAGATAATTTATCAAGGGGAGATATATATTTTAAATCATTAGAAGAATTTTTCTGCGGCGTAGAAGGTGAAAAGGCGCTATAGGGAAGTTAATCTCAGAGCACTATTAAGCGGTATAGATTAATTTTTTTCAGCCGCTTCAGATAGCCGTCTTCTAATCTCTATGTATGTTTCTGCAGATGCCACCAGCCTTAGCAGCTCATTGATATCTATGTACTCTTTGCTCAGCGCTAGCTTCAGCGTCTCTATCGCCATATCTATCTTATCTTCAATTCTTTTCTTCACGATGCATGCTGGAAGTATGGAGCAGCTACTCCAGAGATTAACCTCAGATCCCATAGGTGTGCCGAAGACTCATATAGGC
>JAOAJJ010000251.1 GCA_026414245.1 Candidatus Bathyarchaeota archaeon | reverse complement strand
GCCCCAATATACTCCACATAAACATGGCTATCTTCGATCCTGGTGGCGTTCCACGTGAAAACCGTGTTGAAAGCATTTTCTATGGAGCCTTTAACTGTGTCCGCAAGAGACCTCGCTGTAGCGGCATCAGTATTATTAAAGGCTATGACTAATCTTGAGCTATCCCTAGAGAAAGCGACTCCAATTAAAACAGCGTTTATTAATTCACTTCCATATAGATTTATCTCTGGTGGAAGGCGCACAAGTGAAGAGTTTGTCGAGCTTACGGTGCTGAAGATTGTGAGTTCAGCTGTTGTGCAGTTAACTGCGACTGAAATTATCTCCGTGAAAAGAGGTTCCTCCTCAGATGCGCCAACTATCTGCACACCTGTTCCATAGGCGGGGATAGCGGCTGAGAGAAACACGAATAACACTGTTAAAACCAAAACCTTAAATGCCAAATTTCATCACAAAAAAGATTATGCCAAGTTTCACTTATAAGACTTTTCATCGCAACATCCCTAACCTCTGGATAATGGAGGGTCACGATTCATTCTTTCCTTTCAGACCCAAAATTTTTTAAGGTTTAGCATCTCATTATATTTTGGGGTAAATATGGCTGAACCTTTTGTTCTTTATGTTAGTAAGAGGTTTATTGATAAGGCCTCTAAAACTTTCGGCTTAGGCTTCATTGTCAGGAAGCCTTTGGTGGAGATTTTAAGGAAGATGGATGTGAGGTTTAAGGAGCTTGAGAGGGATGAGGCTAAGGAGGCTCTTGATAGGCTCGGCGAGTCGAGGGGTATAACTGTGTCTACTGCCCAGCTCATTAAAGGCTTAGCGCTTGCCTTCTTTCTTCCGACAGGCGTCTTTCTCGCGACATTGAAGAAAGTGTTCTATAGGTCTGGGGCTGAAACCGAAGATAGTTTGATCCTTGAGTTTCTCGCAGAGATACCGAGGGCGTTTAGGCCAACCCTCTTCTACGATATCTGGCTTGTCGTGCCAAAAACTGAAGGGGGAGAGGCAAACGCAAAACAAATAATTAAAACGATCGTAGAGAAGACGGGTGCTCCGCCGCTAACGGAGGAAGAGTGGGAGGACGCCAAACCCATCATAGAAAAGCTTAAGGGAAAGCTGGAAGTAAAAGGAGTGACAGAAAACCTCTGGAAAACCCTATAATCACCGCTAATAGATGTGATTTCTAGATAAAGAGGATAAGTGTCAAGCAATGATTAATGAGTTCTTGAAACTTTGAGAGTTACATTGATACAGTTAATAGGCGAAATCTCGCCATTGCAAGCCTCCTAACTTTCTTCATTCACATGTATGCGACTTCAACGGAAACAAAATCTTCAGAAAACGAAAAAAGCCCTCTCAGGCGGTGAGGGAGAATTCACTCAATGGTGCGGGGGGTGGGATTAGAACCCGCCACCAATTGGAGGTAATCTCCCGCAAAACTTCTTCGCTTCTATTTTTATGGGTTTGAGAATTTGAGTTGCTTAGTAAGCGTGATAACTTTAAGGAAACTTTAAATTAGTTTGTTATGGTAGTTGTGGTGAGGGCGGGTTTCCTTGGTTTTTATCCCAGAAGGTTATTGAGTTATATAAATGAGGTTGGGATGGAAATCTTGGGAAGAAGGAGAACAGTAACCCAGTAATCATTGGGGATGAAGACCAAGCCGTATTAGGCGTAACAGCCCTAGAATCATTCGGACTAGAAGTAGATCCGGTAAAAGGAACATTAAAAGAAGCGGGACCCCTGCTCCTTATTATTCCCAACCATTTATAAATTAGAAAATTAATGG
>JAOAJJ010000024.1 GCA_026414245.1 Candidatus Bathyarchaeota archaeon | reverse complement strand
CACATCTACTTCTAAATCAACATATCTGATTTTACCTGGATAAATCTCTATTGGGGTGTTTATGTTCACATATGTTCCCTTATATTCGCCATCTCTAGAGAAATAAGATGTTTGAAAGTATAATCCATTTATCTTCATTTTTGTAATGGCGTAGTCTCCGATTTCCTTAAGGACTTTAAGCCCATCATAAACACCCTGAGTCGAAAAAACCCTTAAGAGGATTATGCGCTGATCCTCCTCGTTAAATTCAGCTATTTTAGCCTCACCGAGATGGAACACCCTACCGCTAATTTTTACATGCTCTATATTAAGCTTTGATCCTTTGTAGGGATATTCCCGCAGCACACATTCTCTAAACAAATCTTCAATATCTTTAGCTGGATAGCCCCTTTCAAGCATCTTCTCAGCCATCTCCACCATGGCTGCAGCTTTTCCACCGTACACCTTATAGTAGTGGTGTCCATTCAATGTTGGGGCAACCTTGCTTCTAATCTCGTCGAGCCTCCTTTTTGAGATGCCTGGAAACTCTACATCAACGTTTACAATTTGATGCGGTGTTAACGAATTGACTTCCGTTAATATGTCGCTTAGATTTTCAAGCGAGATGGAATCGTTGAGATGTATAGGCATAGAAGGTAGGCGCCGCCTAATTATCACATCATCGAGAAAATTGAGCAATACTGATATGAATTTCTCAGCCGCTGCCGAATCACCGGTGACATGGACGCCCTGCTTATCAAATCTATCGTTTATTTCTAGATCTGGTTGGCTACAATCATCCGGGGATGGGGTCAGCTTGAACCTTTCCCTTATCGTAGCTGACGGCTGAACGATTTTGAAACCATTTTCAAGCAATATTCGCGTTAGCGCCGTGCTATATATTCCTCTCACTTTTACCTTAAACATCGTAGCCATCTCCATTCTAACCCAGCTAGATTCTTGAAACCCTGTATAACGTATTCAATTTCTCTATATGGAATTTTACGCCTAAAATTTCCTCGGCGAGCCATATGTTCGACTCAAGGTGATCCGAAATTACCCTTGTTAAATAAACTGATTCTCCCTTAGCTAAAGCCACATATGGAACAAGCATGTCAGCCATATGGATGTCGACAGTTGCCTTAGCATTCAATTCTTCAAGTAAACTCGTAACTGCCTCCTGGGCTACTGCCTCACTGGTTTTTCCAATTTCACCTATGGAATCGCTTCCTAGAAGCGCCCCTTTATCTGTTTCAACCCATAAAACTAGCGAGCTGCCCCTCTGAAGTGGATTTGAAAAATCATTTATTACTTGGATTTTAGGCGTTAATCCTCTTGTTTGCAGCAGCCTAGCAGCCTCCTTAGCCTGCCTCTCAGCAACTCTTCTATCGGCTAAAAACGTGCATACTGATACTCCACCAACATTGATTATTTCGCCGAACTCTTCAAGCCTTATGGGTTTAAGTTCCCTGCACGGCTGGACTCTCAATACGACTTCACCCATGCCCTTAGGGTAGTATCCATATTTTTTAACATCTATCTGAGACTTCAATCCAATTCTCTCAAGTATTCTAAGGTAAACGTTTATCATATAATTTATAGTTGGTGAATGACGAACATCTGTCCCGCCCTTGATAATCCTAAGCGAGACTTGATGCTTAGCAAAAGCGCATATGGGTAGAACCGTCATTATCAGCATCGGTATACTGCCAGCCGTCCCTATTTCAGCGATCAGATCTCCTCCAAATATTTCTCCAGGCTCAAACCACAGTTCTTGGGAGCCGACATAAGCGCCCTTAACCTTAGCGTTACATAGTTTAGCCGCCGTTAAGACAGATTCAAGATGCTGTGGTCTAAGACCCGGCTCGCTGCGCTTTTTCCTAATATTATAGATGTGCAGCGGTTCACCCAGTATGCTGGCTAGCGCAACCGATAGCCGCAGTATTGTGCCGCTGCCGCTCTTTTGACTGCCATCAATCTCAAGCATTGCAGGTATCCTCTCGATTCCAGCTACTTAGCTGAGATAGAAATAAAGCTCCGTGGAGAATAAATTTAACTTGATGTTTTTGTGTCGCTTCATAAAACTGTAATTCCACATGTTTAAATAATATGAGAAACCATATAAATATCTTGAGTATGATAGAGACGTTAGAGATGACGTCTTGCTTACCTGCATTTATCAGCGGTTGAAGGCGGCTCATGTATGAGCGATAATAAAGTTGATGTTAAAGAAATTCTTAAGCGCCTAGATGACTTAACAAGGGTTCTTGAAATCATTGCCGAAGATTTGGCTGAGATTACAAGTGCTCTAAAGGCGTACATTAGTTCATATAGTGGGGAGACATCCGTTAGTCAATCTTTTAAGGCGAGGTCTATCGATGATATACAAAGATTTTTTCCGCAAGATTTACTGGGTTTATTGTTATTTGAGGTTACAGATGATCACATAATCATTAAACCTAGACAGTACCTTGGTCCGGAAAATTTTGCGAGGGTAGCCTCAATAGTGCGTGATCACCTTAAAGGAGAATACGTTAGCCATGGTAAAAATTCTCATTTTAGAGTATCAAGAAGGGGGAGTTAAAGGCAGAAAAACTATTTTAGATATAAAATGTTTCATCAGGTCTTCTTCTAGAGCTCTCTTCAGCTTCTCGCCTAGCCTCTATGACGAACCCGCTCTTTCTAGCGCCCTGCTTCGTCACCTCAATATCATATTTTATGAATTCTTGGACAAATTCGCCTAGACGCCTATTCATTTCCGTTAGCTCCTCCTTACTGAAAGCGACCATTATATCCGGGTTGTTAACCCAGTTCATCCACCCGAGAAGACTTCTATGCAGAGACAGCAGAATGAAGCGCATCGACTGAATGATTTCAAGTCTATCCATATCTCTCCTTTCAAGGAATCTTCTTATCTGTTCTAGAGCCCTTTCAGACGCCTGCACCCAACTTTCACCCAATATTTCCCACCCCGACAACTCTCTTTTCTCCTATCAATTGAAGGTTCTTCTTATTGGCTAGTATAAAGCATACAATCACTAATATCTCTTTTGGTTGCAGAAGGGAAAAGTTTAAATGTATCAATAAATGATTTGAAAGCCCTTAAACTCACCAGTTGGATTCTCCCATATAACCTTCACTTCCTTAACCAAGGCGCCAGGCGGCCCTCTTCGACAAAACTCTATCATGGCCTCAACATTCTCCTTTTCTCCTTCAAAGATGGCTTCAACCCTACCGTCGGGTAGATTGCGAACCCATCCGCTGACGTTATTGCGTATTGCTCTTAAACGGGTCTCATGTCTAAAGAAGACTCCTTGAACTCTACCGCTGATAAAGACATGGGCTCTGGTTTTCACTTTTATCTTCAGCCTCTTCTACAGTTTTGGGGTAATTAATGTGCCTAGTAAGAGATAGAGATGTTACTGTACTTTCCTAAACTTTATGGTTTGATTGAACAGTTCGACATCATATATCTGATTAACGTCGAAGTCGACGCCTAGTTCTTCATACTCGCGTTCGGTCAGAAACAATATTATCTTAGGCATACTGATCTGTGTCTGAATATTGAAGAGCGGGATTTGCTGCTGCAACACTCTAATCATGTCTTGAACCATCCTAGCCTCCTCACTTGCGGGTCTAATGGCGAATCTCGGCGTAGTCTCTTCTTGTACGAGTTCTATACGCTTGCCTAGATTGCCCTCTAAATCTCTAACAGATTCTATTCTTTGAATCCTAACTCTCATAATCTGACACCATAAAGAAATGATGCTGCACACCTATAAAAAGATAAAAGTGCTCTTAGTAAAGGAGGATTTAGAGAACTTGAGCACCTTAAGCTTATTCTACTCCAGCTCTATTGTTTCGGGAGGTTTAGGCGTCACATCAAAGTAGACTGAAGAGATCTCTGGGCAGACGCTAAGAATCTCTTCAGCCGTTTTTTTCAGGCAGCTCCAAGGTATGTTTGCAACGTTGGCTGTTAAAAAGTCTTCGGTTTCAACCGCCCTAATAGCTATAGAATACGGCTTATCTTCCTCACCTTCAGACACCAAATATAATACTCTCGCTATTCGTGGTTCTCCCTCTACTATGGTTTTCTGCATATCAAGAAGCCTGTTTAGGGGCGCCGTATAAACTTCGCCGCCAACTAAACACTTGACAGCAACTATGTCACCGTATTTACGCATGTTACCCCTGATTCCAGTTGCTTTATCCTTAAACACTTTCACAGAAACATTTTCTGGGCTAACGCCTAGGGATGATGCGGCAGCATCAATAATTTTCCTAGATTCACCGGTAAACCTAAACTTATTATCTATTATGGCTGCAAAGTATTGGCTTGGCTTATAGATAGATATCTTATCCTCAACAATGAGCGTCGCCCTCTTCAGAGCCTCCAGTTTCTCAACTCTAACCTCGCCGACAACTCTGACCGATAACCCTGGACCGGGAAACGGTTGGCGCTCGCTTATTTCAGGTGGAATTTTTAAGTATCTTGCAACCTCCCTAACCTGCCATTTAAGTAAGCTCGCTAGGGGCTCAACGACCTTAAAGCCATAGAGTTCGCGAGTGTTTAAGCCAATCTGCTCTAGAACATTATGCTGAGTTTTTATTCCGCCCTTCGTTTCAATTATGTCAGCTAATATTGTTCCTTGAACGAGGAAATCGCATCCTTCCCTCTTCGCTATCTCACTTAGAGTTTCATAGAACGTTGCTCTAAAAGCCCTTCTCTTCTCTTCAGCATCTTTAAGCCCCCTGAGAGCCTTTAAGAAACGTTCCTGAACACGTTCGATTCTAATAGGAAGGTTGAGTGGAGGCTTTGAAAGGGCTTCTGCTACTTTTTCAGGCTCATTAAGTCTCATGAAAGCATCGTCGAGAATAACGCAGATTAAGTTGCCTCCTATAGCCATATGTGTCAGCACAGCGCATGTTGAGCTGTCAACGCCGCCGGAGACCGCTATAAGCGCCCTACCATCGCCAATAATCCGCTTAATCTCTTTAACCTGCCTTTCAACGAAGCCTTTAGGATCAAACTTCTCCAACTTTCACACTTCCTGTCTAAGCGCTAACAGATAGCTTTTTAAATCTAAACAATAAGTTTTTTGGCAGATACACATAACAACCCTAATCTTTCCAATAGGTGAAAATCATAGTAACGCTTAACTATATGAATGGATAGAGAAGCTAGAGCTCCCCATCCGCCTCAGTATTAAGCCGAGTAAGTTTTACTATTAGTTTTAGCATTTGAAATTCATTAGAAAATACTAGCATACTACGTTAAAGTGGCAAAGCGCCTTGAAAATGTCTGAGCGGATCTCCATCAATTTTTCAATTTTCATATAAAAATACATTGTCAAACCAACGTTTAAGGCATGCTGAACTCAATTATTTTAGGCTAAATCAAATCTAAGATTTAAATTTCCCAGTAATATACAGATATTAAGCAAGAGATGGAGATATTGAGGTGTATTTATGATGAAGCTCGTAACAGTTCTGCTCCCCGAAGCCTACCTTGAGGGCTTAGATGAGCTAGTTAGACAGAACATGTATCCCAGCAGAAGCGCCGCTATAAGAACCGCTGTAAGAGATTTATTGAAGCGTGAACTATGGTCTAAACAAAAGATCTAGTTAAAACTATGGGGAAACTTTTTAATCTGCCACTGAAAAACTTAAATACTGCAGCTGGCCGATGAGGAAACCCGTTGCTGGGAAGCCACCGATGACTAATGGACGGACATCTAAGGTCAGCTGCCTAAATTCATTCCGCAATCAATACTGTTAATGATTTTGTTTGAAGCATCCCGAAGCCTTCTAGCGGCTTCAGCAGGCTCCTTAACTTCAACTATCGACCTTCCAATTATCAGGTAATGAGCGCCAGCCAATATAGCTCTCTCAAGATCTCCGCCCTGCACACCGACCCCTGGCGAATATATCGGTACATCCTTTCCCAGAATAGCGTGGACTTCGCTTATCTTTTCAGGGTATGTTGCGCCAACTATTGCGCCGTCGGCTTTCCAAGCTAAAGCCTTTTCAGCGAAGACAACGTATTGCGGTTTAATCGACCCCGTGTTCTCATCATAAATTTTTTGCCCGTATCCTTCCCAAGCAGACCTATGGCTCATATAAACCAATAGTATTACACCGCGCCCCATTTTTTCCGCAACCTCAAAGATCGGCTGAAGACCATCTTCCCAGCCGACGAAAGGGTTTGCGATGATCGCGTCAAAACCGGCTTTAAAGTAGTTTTCCGCTATTATGCGATTTGTGCTCCCAACGTCATTAGCCTTACAGTCCATTATCGCCGGCAGCTCGAGATCTTTAGCTCTGTCAAGAATTCTCTTCACGCCATTAAATAATCCAAGTGGTAAAACAAGGTGATGATTAATTTTTAACGCGCATATATACTCACATACCTCGTCAAGTATCTGTATGCTTCTAGAGAAAATCTTCTTACGGTTCTCAGCGACAACATCTAGGGCTAAAATTATTCTCGAATTCTTTTTTCTCTCAACCCCTTCTAAAAGAGACTTGAATCGCCGCATCCTACTCAACCTCTATGGACTTAATAGATCCGCCGCAGAATCTAGTTATTAAACTTGTAGTAAAGTTCATCGCTTCCAGAAGCATACTTGCATCTATGCCTGGAACCCTGCAGAAAACTAGTAGGATCCTCCGGGTAGCTTCAGTTATCTTCGTGCGCTCAGAATCTCTATGTGGATAAATGGCTATTACACCCATATCGTCTGAAATCACTATTTCACGTCCTTTAAGCACGATGGGTTGGCTCATACCTATCCCATGAAAAACCTCACCCCTATCCGCGTATCTTATAACTACAAGTTCTCCGGAAACCTTGTCTAAGTCGAAGGATCCTATAGCGACTTCAGACTTTAAAGAAGCTAAATTAAGTGAGTCAACAAACGTATTGATCTTTGGCAGCGGGTTATCTAAAAGCACCCTTCTCATCAGGGCTTCTGCAGCCGGCCTACTTTTAGTTGGATCTATCCCAATCCTCCAGAAAAATTCTCTATAAGCCTTGAAGCTCGGGGCATCTTTAAGTGATTCAATTCTATATTTGGATTTAGCTTCCTTTATGACCTCGTTTTTTAATAGTTCAAGATTCGGGTCTTCATTTTTGACCTTCAAGCCTTCTATAATGGTGGCTAAAACCTTAAGGTCTGGGAAATCCACCCTAATTCTCTCATTAATATGTATGCGCATAGCCTAAACCCTAGAAATCATTATTGCTAAATATTTTAATTTCTCTATTAACACTCCAATATTAAGTTAAATTATGGCTTCAGCGACGAAAATGTTATCTTTATTGGATAGTATACGTGCCTTAACTTTCGATCCAACCGGTATGTTGTCAGCGTTTAATAGTGTTACACTTCTATCAAATTTATCCGCTACGGCTAACGCTTCCCCTCTAAGCCATCCAGGTCCAACAACTTTAACTCGGATGATTTGAGAGCGCCTATATGGTATTGAAAGCGCTGGACGCCTATGTATCCCGAAATCTTCTGGACTTAAAATAAGTTTAATGCCGAACCAATCTTCCCATCGCTTAAGCTGCCCATAAAATTTTCTCCACGAGATCGGCCTGATACCCTTAACTTTTCGACCATGTTTATGAGTAAGATACTTTTGTATGCCCAATGGAGGAAATCTTTTCCCAGCCCCAATCTCCTTCGCGAGTTTAATTATCTTAGGTATTTCAGCATCATTTACTCCCGGGATCCAAACCGGCGCAATAAGTAGATCTATTTTAGTGTTTGAAACTATGTGGTGCATTAAATCAATGATTCTAGATGGATTATACCAATCTGCTCCAGATAGATTTCTCGCTAGGTCGGGGTCTAAAGCATCTATCGAGAGGTTTATTCTCGTTAATCCGGCGTCCGAAAGATCGTTGAGAATCTTCTCCGTCAAAGTTGACCCATGGGTTTGCATCGAAATAACCTCAACACCTTTAACATTATTTAAGCCGGAAACCAGGTCAACTATCATCGGGTAAGTCAGAGGGTCTCCCACAGTATCGATGTGAGCCTCTATATTACGTTCACCTTTAAAAGCGGCAACTCTCTTAAACCATCCGATGAGATAGTCCAGTGGGACAATATACTCGGTGCGCCTACGTTTAGACTTTGGTCCAGCGTCAGTTGAGCAGAATATACATGAGAGCGGGCACGTTGTAACCGGGCGGATTTGAATCAGGTTTGTCCCCCTGTCAATTAAGCCAAAAGCGATGCAACCTAAAAGCGGGATGGGTTCAGAAAACTCAAAAACCACTCTAACCATGAAATACTCATGCCTTAGAACAAATTAAACAAATAAAAAGTAAGTAAATCGGGATTTAGATACATTAAACAATTTTTATTTTTTACTCGAATTCTCCACCATAGCCCTCTGGTCCCTTAGGAGTCTTCGGCATCTTTGTTTTTCCCGCCGCTATTATATCATCTATTTTAAGTATCATTGTCGCCGCCTCTGTAGCAGACTTAATTATCTGCTTCTTGACGGCTAAGGGCTCATAGACATCTATTTCGCGTATATCCCTAACCTTGCCGGCATTCACATCTATGCCAGCATATATCTCGCCTTTCTCATGTCTAGCCCTCAGCTCAGACAAAATATCTATCGGATCCAACCCAGCATTTTCAGCTAACACTGTGGGTATAACCTCTATAGCATCTGCGAAGCTCTGGGCGGCTAGCTGCTCCCTCCCAGGCAGAGACTGAGCGTACTCCCTTATAGCCCTTGCAACCTCTATTTCCGGCGCGCCTCCACCAGCCAGTATCTTAGGCTCCTGCACAACGTCCCTGACGACGCATAACGCGTCATGTATTGAGCTCTCCGCCTCGTCGACTATGCGCTCGCTTCCGCCCCTAACAAGTATTGCGACTGAGCGTGGATCCCTACAGCCTTCTACAAAAACCATCTTATCCTCGCCTATCTTGCGCTCCTCAACTAGCTCAGCATAACCTAAATCTTCAGGCTTTAAATCATCAAGGTTCGTAACTATGCGGCCGCCGGTAGCCTTCGCAAGCTTCTCCATGTCAGATTCCTTAGCCCTTCTAACGGCTAATATGCCCTCCTTAGCTAGAAAGTGCTGAGCCATGTCATCTATGCCTTTCTGGCATATAACTACGTTTGCGCCAGCTCTCTTGATCTTCTCAACCATCTCACGCAGCATCTGCGTCTCCTTATCTAGGAAAGCCCTCATCTGCAATGGATCCCTTATTCTTATCTCAGCGCTGAACTCTGTCTTCTCTATCTCAAGCGGGCAGTTGAGTAGAGCTATCTTAGCGTTCTCAACGCGCTTAGGCATACCAGCATGAACCACTTCCTTATCAAGAATTATCCCCCTGACGAGCTCCGTGTCATGTAGGCTTTCACCCTCCTTCTTTATTATCTGGATGTTGTCGATGTCTGCAACCCAGCTCTCACCTCTCTTCTCAGCTATCTGCTTGACTGCTTCAATGGCTATTTCAGCAAAGTGGCTTCTCGCCGTACCCACAGCTTTGCTGCCCATGGATGTCAGTGCAACCTTCTTTAAGGTCTCCTTATCTTTTACATCGACGCTTACGCTTATCTTGTCGAGAACCTCCACGGCTTTTTGAGCCGCCTTTCGATAGCCGCTTACGATGACCGTGGGATGGATGTTTTGATCAAGAAGCTCCTCGGCTTTCTTAAGGAGCTCACCGGCTAAAACAACAACCGTTGTTGTTCCATCGCCAACCATGTCATCTTGGGCTTTAGCAACCTCAACCATCATCTTGGCGGCGGGGTGCTCAACCTCAATCTCTTTTAGGATCGCCGCGCCGTCATTCGTTATCGTTATGTCTCCTAAGCTATCGACAAGCATCTTATCCATGCCACGTGGGCCCAATGTTGTCCTAACAGCTTCAGCGATGACTCTGGCAGCCATAATATTGTTTCGCTGAGCTTCTCTTCCACGACTCCTAGCCGTTCCTTCCTTTAATATTAAGACCGGTTGACCGGATGCCGTTTGAGCCAGATACGCCATACACGTTTCCTCCTTATATCAGATACCTTCTAACTAAAATAGAAAAATATAAGTTTTACTAAAACTGAAAATTGTAAACAAGAAGACTTAAAGTTGATTTAGAGGAGAAACTAGTTAACATGTCACTACTAGAGGAAGGCGCACTCGCGGGATATAAAATATTGGCTATACGCCCGCTGCCGAAGGTAGACCCGGAGAAAGATTTAGAATGGTTATGTAAAAGTTTAGGCTTCTTAGAGCCTAGAGATAAGAGGAAGACGGCGTTTCGAATACTAAAATTGCTGCTCGAAGCCGCATGTGAAAATAGGGGGCTTACAAGCGATGAGCTCGCCGCGAAGCTATCTTCGACCAGAGGGACAATGGTGCATCACCTGAATAAAATGATTAGAAGTGGGCTCGTAATATATCATGAAGGAAAATATAAGTTGAGGGGTAGAAGCCTAAAGACAACGATTGAAGAGATGCAACGCGATATAAATCGGGTCTTCGAGGACCTATGTAGAATTGCCGAATCAGTAGACAAATCTTTCAATTTATTCTCCAGAAGCTAAGCGCTCAAACTTTCTTGAGAGAGCACGGCTGGAGAAGACTGCGAGTTAAAGGATAACTGATAACACTTCATCTTTCAAAAATAATGGTGGAGTAAAAGAGTATTAAATTATTTAGGTTAATTGAGGATATCTCTAATTTATCTCGCATATTTCTCCGTTAGAATATATTTCTAAAATTTCCAGACGCTTATTTAATATTAATAGATCTGCCCTGCAACCTCTGGCAACTCTACCCAAGCCTTTAATACACATGGCATCACAGGGTGTAGACGTAGCCATCCTAAAAGCATCATTTAAAGGCAACCCTATTCTCACCATATTTCGTACAGCATTTATAAGCATCAGAGTGCTCCCAGCCAAACCCCCTTCCTCTGTTCTCGCTACACCATCTCTCACAATAACTTTGCTAGGTCCAAGCGTGTATATGCCGTCAGGTAGACCTGCTCCGGGTGTAGCGTCACTCACCAGAATCGTCTTGCCCGGACCTTTACACTTCACCGTTAAATCCACTGTTGCTGGATGCAAATGAATAAAGTCAACTATTACTTCAGCGTAAACATCCGTAGTTAACGCTGCGCCTATTATCCCCGGTTCGCGGTGATGATAACCCCGCATGCCATTAAACAGGTGTGTTATAATGTTTGCACCGGCTTTAATTGCGCTTAACGCCTGCTCATAAGTTGCGTCGGTATGTCCAAGTGAGACTTTAACCCCAAATC
>JAOAJJ010000250.1 GCA_026414245.1 Candidatus Bathyarchaeota archaeon | reverse complement strand
GATCTACCATAACCTCCCAGCGAGAATCTACGGCTGCACGCAAACATACACATCTGGCAGCCCACACAGCGTTCAGCATCCAATACGGCAAGCCTTTTAGCCAACTCTTAGCCCACCCTTAGCTTAACCAGTTATAGTGTAACCAGAACCTAATTAACGTTCCTAAATTAAGGGGAAATGAGGGGAGGGATGGAATCAGCAATTTTTAGAAAAACCTATTTTTCCCAGAACATAAATATGAATTGTTTAAATTGCGACTGGGAGCCGTGGTTTAGCTTATGCGCTCAAACGATGAGAGCTACGTTATGGTTTTTGACTGCGGGTCAACTAACATAAGAGCCGTCGCAGTCGATTCTACTGGAAACATACAAGCTTTTTCAAGCCTCCCAAACAGTTCCTGCCAGCAGCCCGATGGAAAACCCGGATGGCTAATTTGGGATTTTGAAGATATTTGGCGTAAAATATGTGTAGTTTCCCGCGAAGTTTTAAGGGTGGTTGAACCGAGGAAAATCAAAGCTGCCACAATAATTACTTGGGGCGCTGATGGCGCGCCTGTTAAGCGTGACGGGAAATTAACTTATCCACCTATCTCTTGGCAATGCCCCAGAACAAGAGAATTAGCTGACAAAATCACCGAGTATATTAGTGCTTGGGAGATATTTAAGATCACTGGATACCAGATAATCCCATTCAACACATTATTCAAGATTATTTGGCTTAAAAAGGAGGCTCCGGAAGCCTTAGAGGAGGCTTACACATGGCTTATGATGCCGGGCTTAATAGCTCACAGGATGACAGGAACCTTCCATATAGATCCAACGATAGCATCCACCATGATGGCTATGGATCTCGGAAAGAGAACATGGTCGCGTAAAATGCTTGAGATCGCGGGTTTAGATGAATCATTCTTTCCAGAATGGAAGGAGCCTGGTGAAGTATTGGGATATGTGACAGAGGAGACTGGAAGAGAGTGCGGCTTACCCTCTAAAACGCCTGTAGTCGTCTGCGGTCACGATACGCAGTTCGCAATATTTGGCTCAGGCGCTAAGCCGGGCGAACTGGTTCTTTCAAGCGGAACGTGGGAGATTCTCAGCATCAGGGTTGACTCTTTTAATCCGACAAAGAAGGGTTTCGAGGAAGGGTTAATATTTGAGGCTGATGTTGAGAGGGGTCTTTGGAACCCACAGTTCCTCATGATAGCATCCGCTGTTGTGGAATGGGTTCTACAAAATTTCTTCCGCGATATTGGCGAGAGAAAATACGAGACTATAATCGGCGAGATAGAGAAGATTCCGCTAGGCTCCGGCGGCTTAATCTTCATACCGAGCTTTGTTAGGGAGAGCGGACCCCTCAGAAAATACGGTACGCTGGGGACGATACTCGGCTTAACTCTACATTCCACTCGCAGCCAAATAATTCGCGCAGTTTTTGAGGGCTTAACTTTCCAGATGAGGGAAGCTCTTAAAAACCTGGTTGAATCGCTAAATATCGAGGTTAATTGTATTCGGGTGGTTGGGGGCGGATCTAGAAATAATTTATGGAATCAAATGAGGGCTGATGCCTCAAGGCTTCCCGTTATAGTTCCAGCCCAGAGAGAGGCGGCAACGTTAGGCGCAGCATTAATATCTCTTGTCGGGATAGGACAATACGCCTCCACTGATGAGGCAAAAAAGAGCTTTTTCGCCGAAGAAAAAATATTTTATCCAAATCTCGTTAATGGCGAGGTCTTAAACAAAATATTTGAGAAATATCTGAGAGCCCTAGAAGATTTGAAGAGTCTCTATAGGGCAATAGGATGATGAAGAATGCGAAGAC
>JAOAJJ010000249.1 GCA_026414245.1 Candidatus Bathyarchaeota archaeon | reverse complement strand
AGTCTATATTTGAAGATACTGGCTTTCCGCTTTTCTGTTTATAAATAGTGTAGCTTACTAGGTCTGCAAGCTGCAGCATCTGACTGTCTTTCGAGGATATGAAGAGAGGTCTGGCAATAGCGAATTTTGAGACAGCCCAGCTACTTAGATATATTCCTTCAGTAATTTCCTTCTCAACAACCTCCATTATAAGTCTGTCCTCCCTGTATGTTGTTTCATCTACAATCGCCAGGAGCATCTCATCTTCACTTCTAATTTTATTAAACGCAATCACGGTTCTTTCAATCAGATATCTGAAAGCGGTTTTCTTGATTTCAGCCCTCAAATATCTTTTTGTTCCTTCAGCCCTCCCTTTGTGAGCAACGACCGAAACCCCTAGAGGGTTAATGTCCAAAAGAGCATTAAACATTTCATCAATAAGCGCTTTCCGAACATTGAAATCTCTTATAGACCTAAAGGCTTTCTTCCCATGAACTATGTCAGCAGTATGAAGCTCTACATTAGAATCTATATTAAAAGATTTGCGTATATTGCTCAAGAGATGATTCGCCTTAATTGCCCCCGTTTCTCTGGTTAAAAGTGCGGCTACAGCGAAGGGACCATATTCCTCTGGATCGGGCGAGCCGCTCTCATCGATAAACGCTATTAACATTAAACAAACCTCGATAACCCTTTAAAAGAGACAAAGATATTTATAATTTTGTTCTGGTTCTGGACGCTTCAAAGAGTGATACTTGAGTATTTCTGTTCTTGTTGGAAAAATAAACGCACGCTTTTAGGATCTCTGCTGTCTCTCTTTTTTCAATTCTTCCGAAAGCTCTATTATTTTCTCAAATACTTCTTCCTTGCTTATTTGCCTTATTTCCTTACTTTTCGGATCATATTGCAGCCCGCCGAGATAGATTGTTCCATATATTCCTCTCTCGTCTTTAACATCGCACCTAAGCCAATTTACTATGCCGTGATAGTGCTGTTGTATACAAAATAAAATTTGCTCCGGATATAATAGGCGCTCCGTAATTTCTTTTGGCATAACTCCAGAAATAATAAAAATACGGTGTTTCGGGTTATAGTATTGTATGAAGGCTTTTTCCTGCTTATCGGATAAATAAGTTATTAAAGATTCTAAGAATACTGCAATAACCTTACCAATATAATCCTCGTTCTCAGGGTTCTCAAGCAGTTTAAGCAGATTTTCCCCTATTTCCTTCGTGGGGTTTATGATTAGATTTGCATAGTTTCCCAATCCTGTTATTCTGGAAAAAGCGAAGGAACCGGGAATTGCAGGTATTGATACTATGTGTTTTCCCGGCTTTTGCGGTTGAAATGAAATAGGCATCACTTTTGCATGTCGCAGCAAATCTAGGATAAGATTGATGTCGTTAGGATCACGTATGATCCGCATCAAAATATCCTCGTTAATCTCCTCCAAATTACTCCCAACATTATAGATCATTTCGACAAAAGCCTTCAAGTCTGATAGGCTTTTCACGTTCTGAAATGCATTAGGATATCGAGGACCCCAATCAATCTTTCGTAAAACGTCTAGCTCCTCATTCTCTGGTGGAAAGGTTGGGCTGAAGAAGGAGGCCAAGAGTCCTCTTAGAGTGAGCTCGTAGAGTTTTGCCCCTGCTTTTCCATGACTAGTCATGCGAATAAATCCCCTCTTCTCTAGGAATTTCAGATTATTATGAGCATAAGCATAGGCTATTTTAAGTCCAAGAGATATCTGCCGCGCCCATATTC
>JAOAJJ010000248.1 GCA_026414245.1 Candidatus Bathyarchaeota archaeon | reverse complement strand
ACTTAGAGGTAAAGACATAATATATGTTCACGTAAACGATGCCCCGGCGAATGTTCCGCTGGATAAGCTCGTAGATAACGTGAGATGCCTTCCCGGGGAGACCGGTGTAATAGACCTAGTGGGCTTTCTTAAGAAATTAAAGAGTTTAGGATATGATGGGCCGGTGACCCCTGAACCCTTCAGCGAAAAAGTCAATAGGATGGAGCCTGAAGACGCTGTTAAGTTAACTGGCGAAGCCTTAAAAACCGTTTGGAGAAGAGCCGGGTTACTGGATTGAGAAATTATTCGATCTCAATGCTTCCAGTGTAATCTAAGCCTAATGCAGCGCACCGTTAATAATGTCTGGAGAATAGAAAATTAACCCCTATTCTCAGTCTGGTGGAGAGAGGCGATAATGAGCCGCCGTATGTAGCCCTATTTCTTCTAATGGCTTCCTTAATATTTCTTTCGCTCGGCTCCCCGTCTAAATCCAGGATTGTGTATGCGTCGCCGACATTTAATGGGCTGTGGGCATCGCTTCCGCCGACGCCGGCTACACCTAGCGCTAGAGATACGCTTAAACCCCTTTTAACGAAGTAGTTAAGCGGATACAAGGAGTTTAAAACTTCTACGGCGTCCGGCTTATGCCGCATCCATTTATCCAGCTTAAACACTCTGATGGCTGGATGCGCTAATATGGTTAACCCATCGTTAAGCTTGGCCCAATCCACTACTTTGCTGTAAGGTGTGGGTCTCCCTGATCCTATATTGGGTGGAAGCTTATCCTCTAAACCTATAATCAAGACGTGTCCGGCGTCCGTGGTAACCTCGTAGCCGGGTAGAATGATCAAGCTGCTGCCATGGGATTTAGCCTCAAAATAGCCGTCGAGTATTTCATGGTCGGTTATAGCTAAACCGTCTAAACCTTTGCTCTCAGCGGCTCTGAGGATATCTCTGATAGTTCCTGAGCCGTCGGAGTGAGGTGTATGAACATGTAGGTCAATTTTTAGGCGCAGACAAAGCCCTCCGTTAAACACTACACGCCATCATCTTACTTTAAAGCATTACATGTCTAAGCGACTGCAATAAACCCGTCACTCCAAAATTCTCGCATGCCTCCTCTTTACGCCGAGTAGGCAGCATTTCGAGTATCCTCCATGATGTGGTCCTCCGAGCCATGTGTAGTCTCTGTCCAGGAGAACTCGGCTTCCATCTGATTCATTCTCCAGCGGAATAATCTTCCAGCAGTTATAGAAGTTTCGGTATGTTCTCCCCTCAGAGTCTTTATACCAGCTCCCGATTATAACCCTGCCTTTCGCAACTATCGGTTTGCAGCAGCATGCCATCTGGTAGGCTGGCTTCGAGATATAAAGTATGTCTCCAGAATCATATTTTATTATGAATAGCCGGTTTCTATTGATTGAGAAGGGGGACTCCGCATCCTCTGGAAGATTGTTTCTACCAAGGATTACGAAGACACCGTCAACCGCAGCGCCCCCAGCATAACCCCAAGGATCATTGCATTCAGAGGAGGCGAAACCAAGGCTCTTGAAATCCAGCCTCCACAGCTCTTCGCCATCAGCTACGTTGAGGCATGTGAAGACCCCATCAGCTGTCCAAACTATAACCCTACCATTATGCGTTAGGGTTCTAGGTCCCCCACTCAACGAGTCCTGCTCCTCTCCTCCATAATTAACCTTAGAGAAATCCTTAACCCACAGGGTTCTCCCAGACCCCCTATCTAAAGCTACCAGATGCCTCCTACACACTAATATGATG
>JAOAJJ010000247.1 GCA_026414245.1 Candidatus Bathyarchaeota archaeon | reverse complement strand
ATCATAAGCTCACCGCTATGGCTGTGGCTAGGGAGCTTGGAGTCTACAGGGACGGAGACATAGTTCTCACTGGTGAAGAGTTAGAGAATATGACTGAAGAGGATCTTGAGAAAATCGTCGATAAGGTGACCGTTTATGCACGTGTCTCCCCAGAGCATAAGCTTAAGATTGTCCATGCTTGGAAGAGGAAAGGCGAAGTGGTTGCGATGACCGGTGACGGGGTCAATGATGCACCAGCCCTAAAACATGCTGATATTGGGATAGCTATGGGTATAACCGGAACCGAGGTGACTAAAGAGACGGCTGACATCGTTCTTTTAGATGATAATTTCGCAACCATTGTGAAAGCCATAGAGTTGGGAAGATGGATATACGATAACATAAAAAAGTATCTCGCCTACCTCCTCCAGGCGAACCTTGTCGAGATAACTGTTCTGTCCCTAGCGGTCTTAGCCGGCTACCCGCCGCCACTACTGCCAGTTCAAATCTTGTATATCAATTTAGCCACGGATGGACTTCCTGCAATCGCTCTGGGCGTGAGTCCACCTGACCCGGACATTATGGATAGGCCGCCTAGAGACCCAAAAGAAACAATATTTACTTGGGATGTTAAGTCATTCATTTTATGCGCTCTATTAGTAGAGGTTCCTCTTATATCATGGGCCTTCCTAACAGCCTTATTTAAAAGCATAGATTTAGCCCGCGTAAGAGTTTTCATAGTATTTTTCTTCTTTGAGCTGATTTTGGCGGTGACTTGCAGGTCACTGAAATATACTATTGTCGAGGCTAAACCCCACAAATTCCTTCTGTTAGCGATCAGCTGGGAGATTTTCCTTCTAATGATTCTGTTAAGTTTTCCAGTAACCCGACATGCACTTGAAGTTGCCGAGTTAGACCCATACGCCTTCTGGCTGGCAGCTTTCCTATCGCTAATAACGCTAGTTAGCATAGAGGGAACCAAAATACTCCTAAGAAAGCTAAGACTAATCTAAATATTCCAAGCCAGTTAAAAATGATGAAATCCATCAAAAGGTAGGTGGAATTAGCAAGGAAAAAATATTTCCTTGCAGCGTCTCAACAATAGTTAACGAGAGATATTCTGAAGTTATTTTAGGATCTAAGCATCTGCCAAGCAATAAAATTTAAATAAATAGATCACCATTTCACTTAGTGAGGTGACTCCTTTGTCCTTGGAGGATCTTCTTAACGCATTTGTCAATCTCGAGGAGGAAAAGGTCATCCGGATTGTTGAGAATCTTCTTAGGGAGGGTAGAGACCCATCTGAGATTCTTGATGTCTGTAGGAGGGCTGCATCTCTAATCGGTGAGAGGTTTGAGAGATGTGAATACTTTCTCTCAGAGCTCGTTTTCGCTGGCGAAATATTTAACAGTGTTATGAGGATTGTTCTCCCAGAACTCAAGAGGGAGGTTAAGCCAGCTGGCACAATAGTTTTAGGCACCGTCCAAGGAGACATACATGATATAGGAAAGAATATTTTTAAGGCGTTTGCGGAGGCAGCGGGCTTTAGGGTTATAGATTTAGGTGTTGATGTGCCTCCGGAGAGGTTTGTTGAGGCTGTTAGAAGCCATAATCCGGACATAGTTGGCATGAGTGGGCTGCTAACCATAAGCTACGAGTCGATGAAAAAGACTGTTGAAGCCTTGAGAGAAGCTGGTCTAAGGGATAGAGTTAAAGTGATAATTGGTGGTGGAAGGGTGGATGAGTATGTAAAGAGGTATACTGGTGCGGATGAGTGGGCTGACAACGCGATGCTAGGCGTGAGAAAATGTAAGGAGATTTTAGGGCTGGAGGAATGAGCATTATGGTTAAGGTTGAGTTAAAGGCT
>JAOAJJ010000246.1 GCA_026414245.1 Candidatus Bathyarchaeota archaeon | reverse complement strand
ACCCGCACTCCCTCGAGCGCCAAACGTCCAAGCTTAGGTTGCTCCCTCCCGGGCCTGGCCAGGTTCACCTGGCAAACACGGTTACACCCCTCCTACGAGGGGTGCTCCGTGACCGCCAGCCCCAGAGGACAGGTAATCATTGTTTGAGGCTGGTTGGGTCTGCAGCCTTACACGCCTCACTTCAGCTTTCGGCCCGCCGTGTAGGGGGTTTGCGGTCGAGGCTCATTCAGCCTCTCAGGGGACCCCTAGCTCCCCGCCTAAGACCCACCGTCCAATTAAATCCTAACGTTTCATGTGTTAATAAACGCTTCTCTTCGAGTATTTAAGTTCCCTTTAGAATGCTCATTAAGATCGGCATCAGCATTGTTCCATTCTCTAAGACGCCTAGGCTTCCTTTCCCGCAGCCTTTCTCGGAGAACTTTTCTATCTTATCGCTTTCCACTCCGCCCCCGGAGATTAGGATTGGGACTGGATCATCGCTGTGCGCCTTGAGATTGCATGGCGTTGAGTGGTCGGAGGTTACGCAGACAATGGTTCTGTCTAAATCTATTTTTGGAAGCAGTCCTCCAAAGAAGTGTCTGTCGATTATAGATATGGTTTCAGTCTTACGCATAAAGTCTCCGTCATGCCCCGGCTCATCTGGACCCTTAATGTGGATATAGAAGCAGTCGAAGTCGTCCAGAACATTAAGCAGCCTCTCAGCTCTAATTATGCAATCATGCGCCAGGTCTCCTGATGGAGGCGGGATCTCTATGAGGTGCATGCCGGCGAGCTTAGCGATCCCCCTCTCGACAGGCATATCCGCTAGGCATGCAAACCTAACATTGTATCTCTCATTTATGTTGAAGAATTTGGGTAGAGAGTCTCCCGCATCACGGGTTAAGATTAGGTTGGCTTTTAACCTACCTAAAGCCTCACGCCTCTTATTCACTTCATGTCTATCTAGAACTTTATGGCTCTTCCAGACGAACTCATTCACCAGCGCGGCTGAAATCTTTGCGGATTCACTATCCTCGAGGGGCACGCAGTCTTCGAGGACCATGCGGAAACCAGCTTTCACGACGCCTAATCCGGAAACCCTCTCGTATGCTGGGTCAGTGTTAGATATTTTGCTTGAGAGGGGTTTGCCTTTACTTCTTATAACTAGGACGCCTCTATGTCCTATAGTATTCTTAAACTCGAATTCAGCTGGATAGGATTCAAGCCTAACCAGTCTATTAACTGCCTCCGCCAGCTCAGAAGCCTCCTCGCTATTTAAATTTCTCCCAGCTCTACGGTCAACTATACGCCTACCCTCACCCAAAGTTGCAAAATTGCACCTTAACGCCAGGTCGCCATCCCTAAAATCTAGGCCTGAACCGTAGGCTTCAAGCGGCCCCCTACCAGCATGATATTTATAGGGGTCGTAACCTAAAATTGATATAACTGCCACATCGCTTTCCGGGGCAACCCCCTTCCCAACAGTATACATGAGTCCGAGCTTTCCATTCTTTGCCAGAAGATCCATGTTTGGTTTTTCGGCGGATTCCAGCGGGGTCCTGTCACCCAGCTCTTTTATCGGAAGATCCCCCATACCATCAATAACCACATATATCAGCTTCTCCGGCATCTAATTCACCTCGAGTATAATCCTATATGAAAGGGGTGATCGCTTTATTAAAACTTTTTAAGATTTAGCCGCCTCTTTTAGAATGCTGGAAATCCCGCATTGTATGGGTGTGCATGACTAATGAAGCTTAAAGTTAAGCTACTCGACCTAGAGTCAGGTGGAAAGTTTATAGTTGTCCTAAATCGGGAGGACGCTGAGGATTTAGGGGTTTCAGGCTTAAGCCGCGTAAAGCCTGTCTCTTATACACAT
>JAOAJJ010000245.1 GCA_026414245.1 Candidatus Bathyarchaeota archaeon | reverse complement strand
GTCGTTGCCGAGAACATTGAGAGGGCTTATGGATCGCCTGGGCACGCCCGCTATGAGGGGCGGGGTCGCAGGGGGCAGCACCTGTGGCTACCATTCTACCCGCATATCGGCAAATATTTTACGGGAGAATATGAGTACTCACCCGTAAACTACGGTGTCTGCCCAACCTGTATAACTCTAGCAGCGCTTGGCTTCTATAGGGCAGCAGTCCCGATACGATTTATGCCGCCCAGAAATGCCTTGAACGCTGTTCTATTCTCATTTGAGGGAGAGGTTTCCGGAGAAACTCTAGCGAATATTTTATCTCTTATCAGAAGTGATGAGTTTAACGGGCTTATTAGCAGGATACGCTCAAAGGTGGAGAATATTCCCTTAAGCACGCTCATATATGTTCTTATCACATGTTTCACAGGGTCCGTTTTACGCAGAATTTACGAGTCTAAGGCGATGTGGGCTGCTCTCTCAATAACGTTTGATATCGTGAAGGGTCAGGTTGTTCAGATACGCGGCTACGAAGAGTTTTCCATCGATAGATATATCTCGTCGCTCGTCTACCTGTTGCAGGTGGATGAGAAACATAATATTGGTCCGCTTGATAGGTTAATTGGGATTACTAGAAGACTGATGGAGAAAGATGAAGCTGCCGCGGTGGAGGCTCTATATAGGTTTCTGAATACGAGGTCCCATATGGATCTCTATTTAGCTATTCGGCGGATTGTTAAGGTTTTGGGGGAAGGTCCTGGGAAGGTTTTTTGTGAGGAGCTGGCATGCCTAACCCAGATGATCTAGCATGCTACTGGAGAGTTGTTGAGGCTGTAGTTAGGGATAGGGGTAGGGAGCCCCGTAGATACCATTATTTTTGGGAGTTTTGGAGCGTCCTCCAGAACTATAATAAGAATAGGCTGATTATCCTGCAGGCCCCAACCGGGGCTGGGAAGACGGAGACTGTCCTTTCACCCTTCATCTGGGATCTGGTTGGCGGCGAGAGGAGGTGGCACTCATTAATCTACGTCCTGCCAACAAGGAGCCTCGTATATAATATGTTTTACCGCATCTGTAAGGCGTTGAGCTCCTGCATGCGGTCATTCGATGTTCCTAGGGTAGTTGTAGATTACGATTATGGTGGATTCACGCCTTTTAAAGCCTTTCTGGAGGGCGACATAACAGTAACAACATACGATACTCTAATTTACACATTTTATGGCTTTAGATCCTACGGGCACCATCTCCTTCTATCGATCGGCAAGGTCGCCGGCTCCCTCGTGGTCTTGGATGAAGTGCAGCTCCTACAGGATGCGGAGTGGTACTCTCTAACACTGCTTCCACATCATATAGCAAATTTAGTGAAGTTTGGTGCAACAGTCATCCTGATGACCGCAACCTTACCAAAGATTCTCGCCTGGGATGTTAATGAGGCTCTGCCTAAGCCATATAGTGGTATGAGCTGCTCATGCCTCTCTGTCAGGGCTGATCCCGACAGGGATAGCGTTGCTAGGGGCAGGCTGAGCGTCTCGATGAGAGATGATCGCCTAATAGACCACGTGCTGGAAATAGCTGGAAGCTATGAGAAGCCCATGCTACTCGTATTTAACACTGTTGAGAGGGCTGTCGAAGCATACCGCATCCTTAAGGAGAATGGCTACGGCGATGTTGTGCTGCTGCACTCGAGACTGATCAGCGATGAGAGGAGGAGAAGGGAGGAGTCTTTTGAGATGAAGCCGGAAAACCCCAACCTGATTGTTATCGCAACACAGGTTGTTGAGGCCGGCATAGACTACGACTTTAGAACAGTTGCGACTGAGATATCACCCATAGACTCGTTGATACAGCGCCTTGGGCGCTGCGCGCGGAGGCGTGATGGCGAAGCCCTAGTGTTCATGGA
>JAOAJJ010000244.1 GCA_026414245.1 Candidatus Bathyarchaeota archaeon | reverse complement strand
TCGCAATAATGTATGCGGGGAAAATTGTGGAGATATCTGACACTGAAGCCCTTGTTTATGATCCTTTGCACCCCTACACTAGGGGATTGATAAAGTCCTTGTTACCGCTAGAAGAATCGATAAAGAAGAAGAAAATTTTTGGAATACCTGGAGCTCCACCGATCTTGACGGCGCCACCAGTAGGATGCAGATTTCATCCAAGATGTGATCAGAAGGCGGACATTTGTGAAATTAAGGAGCCGCCTTTCGTTAAGCAAGATGATCGATTCATCTCTTGCTGGTTATATGGTGGGGAGAGGTGAATGGGGCAACCGCTATTGGAAGTTAGAGATCTTACGAAATACTACACTTCGGGATACATCTTTACGAAGAAGGTGCTAGGTTGCGAGAAAGTGACTTTTAGTGTAAATGAAGGGGAAATATTCACTTTAGTCGGTGAGAGTGGAAGTGGAAAAACCACGGTAGCAAAATTGGTTATGAGGCTGATTAAGCCAACCTCTGGATCGATATATCTTGATGGAAAAGACATATACCTTTACGACCAAAAGGAATATTACACTAAGGTGCAGGCAATATTTCAGGATCCATTTAGCTCGTTTAACCCGAGATATAGTGTAGAAAGAGTTTTTGACGATGTTTTTAAGTTTTTATTGAAGGACAATAATCTTTCAATGGAGGAAAAGCAGAATTTAATAATATCTACTCTAGAAAAGGTGAGATTGTCTTCTGAACAAGTTTTTGGAAGATTCACTTATGAACTTAGTGGGGGGCAGATGCAGAGACTACTTATAGCGAGGGCACTGCTCATAAAACCGAAATTAATAGTGGCTGATGAGATAACGAGCATGATTGACGCCTCAACTCGCGTAGACGTTTTAAATGAACTTTTACATCTCAAAGAGAGGGAGAAAATGGCGGTGTTATTTATAACACATGATATAGGTCAAGCATATTATGTCTCAGATAGGGTAGCAGTGATGTGGAAAGGAAAGGTTGTGGAAGAGGGGCCTGCTGAGAAAGTATTCTTTGATCCTGTAACGGAGTATACGAAGACTTTAGTTAAAAGTGTGCCGAAACTGCATGAGAAATGGGAAATTTAACTTTACAAATTTAAAGTTCTTCAAGCGTATACAACACTATCTTTTAGCTCCGTGATCCATCCCCGGGTTAAAGTAGTCCTGCATGAAAACGTTGTTTCCACCCTTCAGTGGATAAAGTTGTTTCAGGTTGGGTTGTTTTGGTGGACCCGGGGGATTTGAAAACTCGACTGCCTAAATGCGTTAGGCATTAATGTCAGACTGAACTACTAGCCCACAATTGTTAGCGCGTTTTCCTTTTCCTCTAAAGGGTTTTCAATCATATTTTTTCTTTAGTAACGCTTGAATTTAAGCGCTAGGAAATTTTATTTTCCGCCAATATTCTTTAAGGCTTGAGTAAAATTAACCGCATTCTGAAACTGTGGGGCAAATGTTTCCTTAGTGTATTTAGCGTATCGAAGCCTTTTAGGCGCCTTAAAGGCGCCAGAGCCGAAGGTCGGATACGATTCCGCTCACTAGACGCATCCCCCTCTATGTCGCCCCACAACATGAAGCAATTCATGATCTAGTAAAATGGCGCCCTAGGGCTCACAATAAAAAATGTAATGTTAGGAGATTATTTTTACATCGATGCTTTTTCAGCGCTTCCTCTTCGCTGCTTCCTCCAGCGCCGTTACGCCGGGCAGCTTTCTTCCCATAAGGAACTCTATTAGGGCGCCTCCAGCCGTGCTTATATAGCCCATCTTGTCAGCCAGCCCTAGGCTTTGAACCGCTGCTATACTG
>JAOAJJ010000243.1 GCA_026414245.1 Candidatus Bathyarchaeota archaeon | reverse complement strand
TCCTCGTGGCATGGCGGGGATCAAACGGACACGCCCTGAAAAGGGCGCATAAATGGTTGGCGTACTTCGCAACCCTGCCTTTGGAGAGACCTAAAGCCTGCAAATGATCAACAAAATCCAACAAGAGCTCTGAATATGGAAGACTACTCAACCTACGTCTCGAACTCTCAACCCTTTTAATATAATTATGTACGTCGCACATCTCACCTATCAAAGAATTTGAAGACTTTAAAATCGCGGGCATGGAAAGCGCACCAGAACTAGAAGTACTGGTGCTCCGGCCGGGATTTGAACCCGGGTCCGCGGCTCGAGAGGCCGCTATACTTGACCGGACTATACTACCGGAGCATATTTGTTACTAATAAAGAATGTTTTAGAAATATTTTTCTTTTTCTGCCTTTTGTTTATTAGCCTTGGCATCAACACTACTGTAACAGTGTGCTTTTCATCCTCAATTTACGCTCATCTCACCAAATTATTAAGTAGCGAACTATAGTGTCGTCGCCTAGGTATAAATAGCCATTATCCCGCCAATAGCGAATGCCTACCTCAACCCTCACAACACAATCGGTTTGCGGTTCAATAAAAATTAACCCTTCATCAGTTGTGTTAAAACAGACTAAAGTGTGAGCGCTTTCAGGGAATTCAATGTATACTAGACCGCAGCGGCATCCCATTTTAAATGCGTTCATCTTAAAGTCTGCGGCGAAATTGATGCATGTGTAATTCCTCTCGACATACTTGTTCTTATCTGTTTGATCCGTCTTCACAAAGTTCATCGCCTCCATGTAAGTGGGATCCCTGATAGTGAAGCCTCTCCCGATCCCATCGATTACTCCCTGAAGATAACCTGTCTCATATCCGAGGCTAAAGCCTGTTGAGTTTCCGGCCTTAAAGCCGGTAGAATAGCCTATTTCGTAGCCTTGCTCATATCCACTATACTTGCCCCTCTTAAACCCAGACTCGTAACCTAAGCTGTAGCCTGTCTCATTTCCAAGCTTAAATCCAGTATAGTATCCTTGAGTGAAGCCTGTCTGATTTCCAAGGGTATAGCCAGTTTCATAGCTAACTCTATACCCGACCTCATAGCCAATTCTATATCCTTCTAAAGAGCCGAGGCTGTAGCAGCAGTAAGCGGTGAATAGCAAGGCAGAAAGAACTATTAGAACTAAAATCAACTTCCTCATAGAAGGCCCCAAATACTGTTATAGATAAATACACGATATAAATAATAATTATAAAGATAAGCTTAATTCATGCAGTGAACATAAAGGCTATAAGTCATGGCTGACATAAATGACATTAAATCTATCTCCCCGTAAGGTTCTCCTCCTATAAACACATTAGTGATATCGGAGCTTGAATGGTATGGATAGGGTTAGAGTGGCTGTTGTCGGAGCTGGTTTCTGGGGTAGGAATCATGTTAGGGTTTTAAGCGAGATCCCAGAGGTTGAGTTGATCGCCATATGCGATATAGATAGGCAGAGGGCTGAAGATGTCTCGAGAAAGTATGGGCTTAAGCATTATGAGGACAGTATAGAAATGTATAAGAGCGTGGAGATAGACGCCGTAACAATATGCGTCTGGTCCTCTAATCTGGCTCAGGAGACGGTTAGGGCGCTTAAAATGGGCAAGCATGTCTTTGTGGAGAAACCTATGGCCAGCACTGTGAAGGAGGCTTTACAATCTATCAGGTTGGCTAAGAATAAGGGACTTAAGCTTCAGGTGGGCTTTATAGAGAGGTTTAACCCCGGGGTTAGGAGGGTTAAGAAGGCGATTGAGGACGGGGTGATAGGCAACATAGTCTCAGTTACCGCTAAGCGGGTTTCAAGGTGGCCTGAGAGGATAGGGGATGTCGGTGTAATAAAAGATACGGCGATACATGACATAGACG
>JAOAJJ010000242.1 GCA_026414245.1 Candidatus Bathyarchaeota archaeon | reverse complement strand
ATATAGATTGTTTCAGGCATCTTATTTCACCCCCATTTTCTGGATTAACTGTAGAACAGGGCTCCTGTGAAGATCTAAGCGTAGCTCTTGATAGGGGACGCCGAAGGATAATGCTAGCAGCTCCATTAGGTTTATGCATGGCACACTATATTGTATTCCATACGACCTCAACATTATTTGACCCATCTCGAACTGTATCATGCACGCTGGGCACGCCGTCACAATTGAGTCGGCTCCAGAACCCCTTATCCTACTCAACTTTAATAGTAGCCTATTCTTCAGCGAGAACTCTTCATCAGCCTGCATGCTTGGATAGCCGCAGCATAAACGTTCAAGTCCATAATCAACTATCTCAACACCTGTCTGCGCAGCTATCTCCCTCATCATATTCGGCTTACGCATTATGTCTGGGCTCGTGTATTCGCGGTGTAGGTGGCAGCCGTAGTGCAGTGCAACACGCATCCTCTGTGGCTTCATAATATTGTTTTTAATCCTTTCTAAGCCCACATCCTCATAAAGGACTTCGATGACATGCTTAACCTCAATTTTTCCCTTAAATTCCCTGCCGTATCTCCTCAAAATCCCATTTATCTTCTCCCTTATCTCTGAGTTGCGCTTTAAAATCTCGTTTGCTTCAGCCAGCGTCTCATAGCAGCCATTACATAAAGTCATCATGTTTAAGCCTAGATCCTCAGCCATAGTCAAGTTTTTTGCAGATATCACTAGAGCAGCGGTCTCGTCTAGGAGGCGTGAAACCACGGGTTCTGGACAGCATGAGTAGCCCAGAAGGTCAACCGCTTCAAGACCAACCTTTTCAAAAACCTTTCTGGTGGCTATCTCGATGTTTGGGAGGCGCATTGGGATCTGACAGCCTAAAAAGAACGCGTATCTAATCATTTAATCAATCCCCTCCCACATTATTTATATCTTAATCTCTTCTTCTCCCAGTCGAAACCTACCTTCTCACTTAGGTTTACGTCTCTGATAATGCTTTGAAACTCGTTAAGCGCTCTCTCATCCGTGAACGCGAGGGGCGCAGACCTAGGTAAACCAGCCTCCTCACGCTTCTTCTGTATGAACGCCGATATAGGGGCAACGCAGCTGCTAGATATTAAGGCTTCGACGACGGGTCTAGCCTTAGGCGGTATAAACATCTCAAACGGTTTTCTCAACGGACGCTTATCTTCAGGCCAGTCCTTAGTTAATATTAGCCCATGCTCAGGCTGCGGGTGATTCACGAGTTTAACACCGAATAAATCTGAGATCTCCCTCTCGATAAGGTTTGCCGCGGGAACAATGTCCGCTATTGATTCAAGCGTATCATCCTCTTTAGGCTTTACACTCCTAACCGTTATAACTATGCCATCTATATGGAAATGATAGAGATACTCCATGTCTAAGCCCTTATCGACGGCTGAAAGCGTCATGAAACGCAGCGTTTTATAGCGGCTCTTTAACGCTTGAACAGCCTTTCTAACAACCGTAGGTTTAACCCTTACAAATATTCTTCTCTCACGCTGACTATAAGCCTCTAAAAGGTCGCCGCCAAGCTCGCCCCCTAAATAATTGATTACATCATTCTCTGAGATTACACTCATAAAAACTAAGCCTCCAAATAGCGTTTTCTATTAAACTCCCAAGCCTCCTTTCTGGTTGCAACCCTTATAGCTTGAGGCGAACAGAACTTTGCGCACCGTGGATCCCCCTCACAGAAGTCGCATTTCATGGCGACGCGGTAATCTTGATTGAACCATGGGACTGATAGCGGACATGCGATGGTGCACGTTTTGCAGCCTATGCACCTCATAACATTTATCTTGACAAGCCCTGTCTCCCCATCTTTCACAGCGGCTTCTTTTGGGC
>JAOAJJ010000241.1 GCA_026414245.1 Candidatus Bathyarchaeota archaeon | reverse complement strand
CTATAAGGACATCCATGTTTACGGAGCGCTCCCTAAGAGCCCTGTAGGCGCCGTAATATATGCTCCATCCGCTAACCCAAACTATGGGTGTCGATATGATGAAGAGCGCTAGATCCCATGCCGATAAGCCAACTATTCTAAACGCCATCATGGCGGCAACGAGCCCAAACATAACTAAAACCCTAATGACGGCGATGCTTAAGACCCCAGCTAGGGCTAGAGCAACCCGTCGCCTCATAGCCTTCAGCTCCAGCTCTGGGCGCTCATATATTCTGGCGCATGCCTCGCTGCAGAAGTAGTAGATTCTGTCACCTATCTTACGTTTAATGGCGCCGTCTACGCTCACAACCATTCCGCAGACTGGATCCTTAGGCAATTGAGGCAACCCATCTTTAGAAAATAGTTGTTCTACTTACTAAACATTTTGTTTCGACATTCTAGAGGCGCTTAATCCACTGTAAAAGTTTAATATAGCTGGCTGATCAGATGAGAAATCTTAAACCAATCATTTAGTGAATAAGTGTTACGCTGACAGTGAAGATGGAAGACAAAAATAATAATATATTGCATCCTCTAGTTATGCTGATGAAATTACAAGCAGATTTGAGGGGGCATGTATTAGATGGTGGATGGCGGTGGAAATAGAAAAATGATTTACATAGGAAACGCTAAAAGGATACCGGTAGGCGAAGCCAGAAAATTCCTTTATCCAGCCGGCGATGAGAGAGGAACAGAGAGACCTGGAATACTAATACATTTGGAGGATGGCTTCGTAGCCTACGACGGCTTATGCACACACATGCAGGCTGAGGTTGAATGGAACCGTTTTACTGGGAAAATCTGGTGCACAATGCATGATGGTATGTACGATCCTAAAACTGGCAGACCCTTTATGGGAATGCCGAGAGAGCCTCTGAAGAAAATAGAACTAAAAATAGAGGAGAACGGGGAAATCTACGCTATAATATGATTCTCTTCTCATATCCCTTTTCCCCTTTTTTATTGAATTAATCCCGAAATTGTTAGATAAAACCTTACATATCCATCTTTGAATATTGTTTTTGGTGTTGACATGTGTCAATTAACAGAGAAAAGATTGAAGTCTTGAAGAGCATTTTAAGGGAGCTGCATGAAGGTAAATCTATTGAAGAGCTGAGACGTAAATTTAAGGATGCTCTAGAAGGAGTCTCCCCATTTGAGATACCCCTAGCTGAGCAGGAGCTCCTTAGAGAGGGTATACCGGTTTCAGAGATTCTTAGGCTATGCGATCTACATCTTGAGCTCTTAAGGGATTTGCTACGCCTTAGTGATTTAAGAGATGTGCCTAGAGGCCATCCCCTGGATCTTCTCCTAAGAGAGAATGAGCGCATTCTTAAGCTGTCTGAAGCCCTAAGCGTTTATGCTGGTGCTCTGAGCAAAGCGAGTCTAGAGGAATCTGTAAATCATCTGGAAGCTATCGGCGATATTGTGGCTGAGCTTAGAAGGTTTAGGCTGCATTATAGGAAGATCCAGATGCTAATATTTCCATACCTCGAGAGGAGGGGCATAACGGCGGTTCCAAGAGTCCTGTGGGGCAGAGAGGATCAAGCGATGTTTAAGCTCAGGGAGCTAGCCGCGCTCGTTGAGAAGGGCCTACACAATCCAGGCGGATATGCTGGGAGCGTATCTGAGAGGGCTGTGGAAGTGTCAAGGGAGATATCCGATCTGATCTTTAGGGAGGAGAAGATACTTTTCCCATCTGTTTGGGTGCTTTTATCTGAGGGTGAGTGGGCGGCTATACATGAGGCTGCTAAGAAGATAGGCTACTTAGTGCCGATTGACGCTGAATGGTCTCCTGAATCCAATCCCCTATTACCCCATGAGGTTAGCGGTGATGTTACGCCAAAGCAGATTGAGAGGCTTCCGCAGGAGTTTAAG
>JAOAJJ010000023.1 GCA_026414245.1 Candidatus Bathyarchaeota archaeon | reverse complement strand
AAGCGGCTCAGCATACAGTTTACCGCCATACTCATAAACCCTAACGCGAACAAAGCCTTTAACACCCATCTTCACAGTAACCCTGCGGGTTAACTCCGCCTTAATTTTAGGGTAGCTCGGCACCTCCAAGCCCAGCTCTCTCAAAAGAGGCTTTAAGAGATACTCTAGGGTGGAGGCGGCGGCTACTGGAAACCCGCTTAAAGCTAGTATAGGTTTGCCATCCTTCACCGCTAGGCACGCGGTCTTACCCGGCTGGATGGCGAAGCCATGCGCAAAGTATTCAGGCATTATATTCTCTACGGCTTTAATAGTGTAGTCATGTTTACCCATAGATGTCCCTCCGACCAGTATGGAGATGTAGGATGAACTGCTCTTCTGGAGCCATCTAGATATCTCGCTGAAATCGTCTCCGATAGTTGACCTCTCATCCACGATGAAGCCATGCCATCTAAGCCACGCGTCTATAAATATGTGGGTGAAAGGTCTGAAATACGTGCCCTTAACAATCTCATCCCCTATATTTAAGATTCTGGCTCTAAGGTCAAAAACCCTGACCTCATCCACACCCTCCACAATCAATCCAGCTATGGCTTGAGGAGTAATCCTGCAACCCCTACAAACTATTGTTACACCCTCATCGTACTCTTCTCCGGGCAACGACACGTTCTCGTATTTAGCCAGACGCCTTAAAACAAGAACCTCACCACCCTCCTCAACAGCGTCCTCCACAGGCACCACGGCATCAGCGCCCTCTGGCAGCAGAGCCCCGGTCTCAACTTTAACAGCTGACCCGGGCTCCAGAATAACGCTGGTCTCCAAGCCAGGCCTGATGAGCGCATCCATAAGCCTTAAGGAGACGGGTGAAATGGGTGACGCTGCCTCTATGTCTGATGCGCGGACAGCGTAACCGTCCATGACGGATTTGGGTTTGGGTGGAAGCTTGAAGCTGGAGTATATGGTTTCAGCCGAATATCTGCCTAAAGACTCCTCTACGGAAACATTGATTTCACGTGGTAGACTAAGATGCCTCAGAGCCTTAGGTAAAACATCTAGAACCCTATGGAGCTCCTTCAACCGCTACACCACCAATGACAGCTATGTTAGGTTTTAGCATTTAAAGGGTCTGCTAAAAATAAAATGTTACTCCCATAGAATTTAATGTAATGTTTAATAGCCTTTCTCCTAAATCTCTCCGAAACTCAGGCTGGAAACTCAACAGCTTAAAAGTTAAAATGCTTGTAAATAAGTTATCATATTGCATATGTCTTCAATCGACATATCTGTAAGGGCTCTACGCCAGCTTGAGGCTGAAGATATAAGGATTCTGGCGAAGATAGAGATTGACATGAGCCGCCATAGATACGTCCCTGAAGAGGATATCTTAAAAATGAGCGGGTTAGCTGAAAAGGAAATCAAGTATAGGCTTGAAAAGCTAAACGGTTTAGGCTTAATTTATCGTTGGGTCGGACCATACGTTGGATATGTTCTAAGCACAGCCGGCTACGACTGCTTGGCTTTAAATGCTCTAGTGAAAGCTGGGATCCTGGAGTCGATTGGTAAACCTATAGGCGTCGGTAAGGAGTCAGAAGTCTACGAAGCTTTAACAGTAGGGGGCGAGAGAGTAGCCGTAAAATTCCACCGCCTCGGCAGAGTGAGCTTCCGGCAGACCAGAAGGGTCAGGGACTATCTGCTTGACAGGAGGCATGCTTCATGGCTATATCAGTCACGTTTAGCTGCTGAGAGGGAGATTGAAGCATTAAGGCTTGTTTATCCATGCGGCGTATCTGTCCCGAAGCCGGTTGGGCATAATAGGCACGCCATCGTCATGGGCGTCATAGAAGGCGAATGCCTATTCAAGTTTAGGGAGATCCACAGCCCGGAAACAATCCTAGATGAGAT
>JAOAJJ010000240.1 GCA_026414245.1 Candidatus Bathyarchaeota archaeon | reverse complement strand
CTGTAACGCCTAGGCACTTCCATAGAGCTCGATGAGGCGCCCTCTCAACACCGAACTTAATAGCATCGCTCCTCAAACCTATCAAACTCCAATGAAATTCTACATAAATACAAACTTTTAACCGAATTTATTAATTAAATCTTTTCAGGCAAGAATTCGGAGTTATTTAATTGAATCATGGGGCTTTTATGATCTTGAATTTAGATAGATGTGGTTGCCGAGTATGGATAGTATATTTTTCGCTGCTATTCATACGCTTTCCCTACGTAGATTTCCACAAAGGACATTTCGGTCTGGAACCGAAAGGCTTTTATTTTAATCGCCTATATTTGATTGTTCTGAGGTTGCTGTGAAATGGGGTATTGCTTTATTTAGTCCCGAAAGCCGTTTTGCCGATAGAATCAGGATTCTCGATACAACCCTACGCGACGGAGAACAGACTCCTGGTGTATCATTAACTCCCGAAAGAAAGGTTTTAATCGCCAAAAAACTTGATGAACTTGGAGTGGACATTATAGAGGCTGGCTTCGCAGCGGCATCTGAGGGCGAGGCTGAGGCTATAAGGCTTATAGCAAGAGAGAATCTGAGGGCGGAGATATGTAGCTTCGCTAGGGGTGTTAAAAGCGATATAGACGCCGCACTCAAATGCGACGTAGACTCAATATTTCTGGTTATACCGGCATCAGACACCCACATAAAATATAAGCTCAGAAAAACTAGGGAGGAGGTCCTAAAAATAATTGAGGAATGCGTCGAGTATGCTAAGGCACATGGATTAACAGTTGAGTTCGGGCCGGAGGACGCTACGAGGAGCGACATAAACTTTCTAAAAGAGACTATTAAGATTGTGATAGCGTCGGGTGCAGACAGGGTCACGCCTCCAGACACTGTCGGCGTCTTAACGCCGGAAAAATCCTATGCGCTTTTCTCGGATCTGAAGAAAACCTTCCCCAATGTGGTTTTTGGCGTGCACTGCCACGATGACTTCGGTTTAGCTGTAGCCAACACTCTAGCAGCCTTGAGAGCCGGCGTTGAAGAGGCTCATGTAACTGTTAATGGTTTGGGTGAGAGAGCTGGGAACGCTGCCCTGGAGGAGGTTATTGTAGCGTTAAAGCTCCATTATGGTGTGGACACTTCTATAAGGACGGATCTCCTATACGATACCTCGATGCTGGTTTCAAGGCTAACAGGCGTGATGGTTCAGCCGAATAAAGCTATCGTCGGCGAAAACGCCTTTGTGCATGAATCAGGCATACATACACACGCCATTCTAGCTGAGCCGTCAACATATGAGGCTATACCGCCCGAGCTAGTTGGCAGGAAGAGGAGGCTCGTTGCCGGCAAGCATGCGGGTTCCCATGGTATTAGGGCAGCATTAATGGAGATGGGCTTTCATCCCACTGAGGATCAGCTTAAAGAGATATTCAGGAGGGTTAAGGAGGTTGGAGATAAGGGCAAGAGGGTTACGGACGCTGATCTTAAGGCGATAGCTGAAGCCGTTATAGGGATACCTTCAATCCAACCGATAAAGTTGGAGGAGTTGACCGTTGTAACAGGGGATCATGTGACTCCCACGGCTTCCGTTAAATTAAGTGTTAATGGAAGAACGATAATTGAGGCTGCTACGGGGGTTGGGCCTGTCGACGCAGCGATAAACGCTATAAGAAAAGCTGTTTCAGCGATAGAGCCGATCCGCCTAGAAGAGTATCATGTGAAAGCGATAACTGGTGGAACAGACGCTGTAGTTGAGGTCATCGTTAGGCTACGGAGGGGTGATCAGATAGCTACGGCTATGGGTGTTCATGAAGATATAGTTATGGCAAGCGTCAACGCCATGATAAGCGGCATGAATGTCCTAATGGCGGGTGGCAGATCGGAGAACATGAGGGGCTGAAGGCTTTAACAAAAAATTTTTAAGTAACATCTATACATATATGATGCGTTTTACCCCTTTGGAGGGCGA
>JAOAJJ010000239.1 GCA_026414245.1 Candidatus Bathyarchaeota archaeon | reverse complement strand
GCCTAAAGTAGGCGATATAATGAACCGAAATGTTATCACGGCGAAGCCCAGTGATGAGATAGAGGGTGTGGCGGCAAAGCTCGTTGAAAAAGGTATAGATCACCTGCCGGTCATTGATGATGAGGGAAAACTTGTTGGAATAGTGACCTCATGGGATTTAGCTAGGGCAATAGCGTATAACAGGAGGAGGCTGGATGAAATAATGACTAGAAAGGTTATAACAGCCTTTGAGAATGAGTCCATAGATGTTGTTGTGCGTAGGATGGCTCAACACAATATTTCCGGAGTCCCAGTAGTGGACGCGATGAACCGTGTGATCGGGATTCTAACCACCGACGATATATCGAGAAAAATTGTAGGGGGCAGAAATATAATATGAGGGTCAAGCTAATTTATTCGCATGATGTCGTTGAAAAGCCAATTCTAGCTAGCATAGTGCTGAGAACAGGTGTGCCAATCAACATACTTGAGGCGAAGGTCAATGCTCAAAAAGGCGAATTAATAGTTTCAATACCGGCAGATGGGGATAAGCTTAGGGAAGTGCTTAACCTATTCAGGGAAGCTGGGGTTCAAGTCCAAGAGTTCACTGAGACATTAAGAATAGATTGGAATAAGTGTATGGCATGCGGCGCATGCATATCACCATGTCCAACCGGAGCACTAAGGTTTAAAGATGACTGGTCAATAGAGTTTGATGATGAGAAATGTGTGGCATGTAAAGTTTGCGTTACAGCATGCCCGGTTAGAGCCATATCCCCACCGTGAAAACCAATGGTCTACGAATATGGATTAACAATAGGGTATTCAAAGATACATATAAAGAGTGATGTTAAAGAAGCCATCTTCGAGGCTATTAAAGATATAAGACGCCACATAAGGGATCTCCTAAACTATATAGAGGAAAACCCATACTTCAGATATTCCCTAAAGCCGCTAGACGTATGCTCAAATGCACCCATCATTGCGCAAAGAATGGCTGAAGCCTCAAGCATAGCGGGGGTTGGTCCTATGGCATCCGTCGCCGGCGCGATAGCTGATCTAGGTCTAGAGACTCTGCTAAAAATGGGCTCAAAGATTGCCATAGTTGAAGATGGCGGTGAAATCTCAGCCTATAGTAGTGGCGAAGATATTGTGGCATCGATTTTAACCAGTGAACCATATCTATCCGGAAAAATAGGCTTCCTTATAACTAGACATGATTCACCACTAGGCATAGGGACCAGCTCTGGGAAATCAAGTCAGGCAGTGAGCTTTGGGGAAGCTGATTCAGTAACAATTATCGCGGATAATGCGGCTATAGCTGATGCTGCGGCAACAGCCGTATGTAACGCTGTTACCGGTCACGACATTAAAAAATCTATATCTAAGGGGTTGGAGAGAGCCAAGAGCATAAAAAGAATTAGAGGAGCGATTATTGTGCGAGAGGGGTACGCAGGCTTAATAGGTAGCATACCTAAGATGATCAAGATAAAATAGGGGAGAGAGGGGAAACATAATTATTTAATTTTATTTAGGTTACATTATTGGGAAGGGCCCGTGGCCTAGCTTGGATAGGGCGCAGCTAAAAGCGAAGTAGGCGGCGTAAGCCTTCGGAAGAGGTTTTGGAGAAAGCCTGAGGTCGAGGGTTCAATTCCCTCCGGGCCCGCCATTAATTATTAGCGTGCAATAGAGCGATAAAACCATTCTGATTCTTTCTTGCCTTGAATATGGTTGGTTTCTAAAAGTTTCAGCGGCTGGTTTTTCCCTTTATGGATCGGTAATCAGTGCTTTCTAGATCGAGTGATGATCTCAATAGATCTTGGGCTGATAATATTCTGGGAATAAAAAACGATTATCTATAAATGATGCGGGAAAAAGGTTTAAATATCCATCTGAAATTTCCTAGAAAGATTATATTTTTGGGCTGGTGTTGCGTGTGGAGGCTAAGACGTGGTCTGAGGTAGATTGGCATTCACTCAGTGTAAACGATGTGAT
>JAOAJJ010000238.1 GCA_026414245.1 Candidatus Bathyarchaeota archaeon | reverse complement strand
AAGGTTTGGTGCTTAAGTATTAGTTAAACGTTAAGCTCTCTTCTTGGCGCTTACAATTGATATGATATCCCTATCCTTGAGCACATAGTTTTCGCCAAGCCGCCTCTTCGTTCTGGCGTCCACGGCATATATGAAGCTCTCGCCCAGCTCTGTGTGGATCATGTAGGCTAGCTCCCTAGCCGTTGTGCCGCTTGAAACCAGCCTCGCTTCAGGTAGAACCCTGCCATAATGGTCAGTTAGCTTATCCGGATCCTCAACAGGGTAAACCACTATCACCTTTAAGAGATCTCTGAAGGCGGCGTTTATAGCGTCCTGAACCCCTGTTGACCCATATTTATCGAGTATTCTGTCTTTAATGGCTTTGAGGGCTTCAGCTTGCCTGCCGGTGATCTTCACCAAATCTTTTATCTCAAACTTTGAGTCTCCGGGAATATAATTGATCAGGTTTTTTTCAGCGGCTCTTCTCAAAGCTAATTCGGCTTCGGCGCAGCATGGTATAACAATATAGCCGGTCTCCTTAAGCCTCCTAAAATTGTCTTCGGCGAACGGTAGATCCATTTTATTAGCAGCTATAAGCATGGGCTTCGAGATCCTCCTTAAAGCGTCAACAAAACTTAGAAACTCATCTTCACTCCACCTGGTCGGCTTTTCACCGCTTAATCCAGTGGACTTCAAGGCGCCAAGTATATGTCTCCTATTTATCGCTAAGCCGCTTAGCCTCTCCTCAAGAAGCGATGGTAGATCCGCGGCTCCGGATTCAACGGTTCTAGCGGTTCTAGGCCAATCCCTTTTAATGATTTGGGCAAACCACATGGTTAACTCCCGCTCCAGGAACTTTACATCCTCCAGCGGGTCATGCATCCCCGGCTTAACTAGCCTTCCTTCTATGTCCGTTGAACCTGAGGCGTCGACGACATGTATGAGGGCGTCAGCCTTCCTGATCTCGTCGAGGAACTGGTTTCCAAGACCTCTGCCGCGCCAGGCGTCTGGAACTAGTCCGGCGCAGTCTACTAGCTCGATGGGGATTAATCTGGCGCCATCTATACATGTGGAGTTCACCGGGTTGTCTTTTACATTTAGTTCCTTGCATACGCATTCAGTCTTAAAGTATCCTATTCCCCTATTGGGTTTTATAGTTGTGAAGGGGTAGCTTGCTATCTCAACGGTTGCAAGCGTTGCGGCGCTGAAGAAAGTTGATTTCCCAACATTTGGCTTGCCAACTATGCCGACAATCATTATTCTTAATTTTCCTCCAAAGATAAATAAATGGTTGGGTTAAATGAGCCTTATGCTTAGCCGCCTCATCCGCCTTAAATTGGAGTATAGGGGAAAGGATGGCTTTTATATTTCTGTTGTGGAGCCCCCTTTAACCTCTTTCTCATTGAAAACGCCGTTAACGTAGTATAGAAGCGTGCCTTGAACGATGCTCTCAGCTAAAACTCTTCCATCCGGCAGCCTAAAGACTTTTATTGGAAAACGTGGAAGCATGTATTCCTTTAACCCTATAATCGCTTTGCCATCTTCAACTGGCGCTAAATTGACCACTTCAACTTCAAGCTCCTCGAGGGATATTCTGAGCTCCTCACCCCGCTTCAGTAAGCCGATTTCGCCGCTGAATGCTTTATGGTAGACGTAGTCTAAGCGTCTAGCTGGAAAGGGAAGCATTTCAAGTGTTATGGAGCCCTCTATTCTCCCACCCGCCCTACTAACATTGAATGCGGCAATAGATATGCTTCCATTAGTCTCAGAGGCTATTTTCAGGAGGATAGATTCATTGTAGGGGTCCCTATACAAAACGTCTCTAGTTGGCAGCGCAGGTCTATCGACTTTGACTGTGCTTCCATCTGGCAGAACGAAGCGTTTTAGTAGGTTAACATCCGTTCTCTCTACTTCTCTGTTAGTTATGCATATGGGCCCTCTGCTGAACCCTCTAGCGACGGCGTTGATCTTTGCGTCTGGGTCGTAGGACATGAAC
>JAOAJJ010000237.1 GCA_026414245.1 Candidatus Bathyarchaeota archaeon | reverse complement strand
AGGCGTGGGGTCTTCAGAAGGATTACCGATCTCCTTTATAGTTGATATGGCGATCTGCCTCCCCCTATCCCTCATAGCCTTAATCTTATAGAGGGAGCCTTCAACCTCTTTAAGCATAAGTGTTGTCTGTATTCGCTGACCATAGATCCAGATAATTATGAAGGCGAGAACCCATACTGCTTGAAAAATCCAGCTAGTGTTATCTTGAAGACTAGCCTGCTGCAAGTCAACCATGAAGTCTTCCAGTCTCATCAATCATAACCTTTCTAAAAATACTGATACTGAGTAATAAATTTTAGGTGAAGACGCCGCCATTTTTAAGGATTTAACGCCGCTGAGAAGCTTCCCCTGAATGTTACCCCTTCTACTTGTGCCGCTTCTCCCTTTCGATTTTACGCATCTGGTTACGCCACTCACTTTTACTCTGTGTTTTTATACTCGATTTAAGTTGATGTTGAGAGCTGTCGATCTGCCTATATCTATTTATGTTTCTATAGAAGGTTTGATAATCTATTCTATTTTGCTGTAAGTCCATCATGTTTTGATTCAAGTATTTTTTAACCTCTAGATCGGTGGATTTATCATAGGCTTCTGAATATGCTATATAAGCCGCTTGGAGCCTAAAATTCGATAGCCCGTCTATAACGATTTTCTTAAGCGTGTTCTCACTATCTCTCTCGTTTTCTCCACTCATACTCTTTAAACCTTTCATAGACTTCCTTTTAAATGTAACGCATCTTACAGAATTCCGCCACATCCTGAGTTTAGAGCCTGAGCATACTCACAGGACATTATGCTAACGCTGCTAAAAAAACTCTTACATGTTCTCCTAAGTCGGCTTATGCCTAATAATTGCTTATCGACTTCATTCCCATTCCCTTTTTTCTCAAAATTATATTCTAGATAAAAAAGGTTTTAAGTTGGAGCAATCCATCTTCCTAGCAGTGAATGCTCATGTTGGGTGGTCTATTCGGCGTAGTTTCAAGAAAGAATCTTGCCAGAGACCTCTTTTTCGGGGTCGATTATCACTCTCACATGGGGACCGAGGTCGGCGGGTTAGCCTACTTAGACGAAGATATAAAAGTTATCTCATGCGACATTAGCAACAGCCAATTTAAGTCCGCTATGCAGAAACACTACGATGAAATAAGAGGGGTAATGGGTATAGGCGTAATAAGCAGCATCGAGGATGAGCAGCCATTAAAGTTTGAGGCGAAAATAGGCACATTCGCCTTGTGTACAGCCGGCTTCATTAGGAATTCGAGAGAGCTTTACGAGAAACTGATCGAAGAGGGAGCATCCTTCAATAGGACAAGAGTAACGCCTGAGGGAGCTGTTCCAAACCAAACCGAGCTTGTAGGCGAGATCATAAGTAGAGGAAAAAACATTATGGACGGCATAGAGACTATGTATAGGGAGATCGATGGCACGATATCGCTTCTACTCCTCTCCAAAGATGAAAGATGCATCTACGCTTCAGGGGACGCATTCCCCCTAGTGATCGGGAACAGAGGGGAGGATTGGGCTGTAGCCTCAGAGACGTCGGCTTTCCCAAACCTTGACTTTAAAACATTCAAGTTTCTTGAGCGTCGAGAAATAGTTTCCATTGGTGAGAATGGGGTTAAAACCCGGGGGAACGTTAGTTTTAGGAGAAAGTTCTGTCCATTCCTCCACGTATACTTTGGTTTTCCATCTTCAGATTATTATGGTATAAACGCTGAGGTTGTTAGAGAGAGGTGTGGGGGTTTCCTGGCTGAAAACGATGATGTGAAAGCCGACCTCGTTTTAGGCGTAGCTGACTCAGGTTTTGCACACGCAATTGGCTACGTGAAGAGAAGGATTGAGCTGGCTGGAGAGAGGATAAGAGCTAAGATAGAGGATTTCAAGCATGGTAAGATTAGCCTTGATGAATTGCAGAAATTCGTGGTTGAAGAGGTCAGCTCCATACCTCCCTTAAGGCGGCCGCTCGTCAAATAT
>JAOAJJ010000236.1 GCA_026414245.1 Candidatus Bathyarchaeota archaeon | reverse complement strand
GGTTTAAGGTTATGTCCTCCCTCCTTTTAAGCTCATGGGTGTGCTTCGCCTTCTCGAAGTCTTCAGCCGTATAGTGGTGGGCGCTAACTTCCATCGGTTGTAAGCCGACGGCAAGCAGTCCGAAGCCTAAAGCATTCGTTAAAGCAACCCAGCGAACATCCGTTTTATTTCCATTTTCCTGAGGCTTAATGTAAGGCACATATTGCTCATCAACCGTGCCGCTGTAGACCCCCACCGGAGCCCCCTCCTTTCGGTCACAGTAGTTTTCATGGGGACCTCGCCCAAACCATCTGATGTACTCAAAGCCTTCTGGAACCGTTATCCGTAAACCTATCCGTGGAAGATGTGGTGGAAGCCCCTCACCGGGTTTAACATTAGTCTCAATTATAATGTCTCCGCTACCATAAATCCTATAAATGTATGTGCAGGAAAATCTCTCCAAGCCTTCCTGTGTGCTGAGCGAGGACCCCACCTTTACGCAAACAATTTTGTCAGATATTTTCTCCACCTTAACGCTTCTAACATTATGCTTTAAGCGATCAAGCCCAGCCTTCCGCCATAAGGGCGCCAATCTAGGGGCATCATTATCTGTCGGAGCACGCCAAACATTCAGCAGGGGCCCATTTTTAATTAGATTGAAACCTTTATAAGTGAATGCGCGTATGCATCCCGCCTCCTTATCGAGCAACAATTTAAAGTCTTCTCCAGAGACCACAATCTTATCTGTCGTCTCCTCGAGTTTAAGCGGGGGCATATCGCTTACTTTAACTTCCGGTCTAGGCGGGACATTGAATGGCATTTTAAATTGGCTCCACCCCACTTCGTAGCCTTTCTCAGCCCATGGAGTATCTTTCGACAACTTATATCGTATAGTTAGGTAGTATTCGGCTCCAGGCTTAAGTTTCTCAGGGATGGTGAAAGGCACATTCACTATCTCACTCTCATGCGGCTTTGTATACATCTTCGGCAATACGCCTTCCTGAATAACTTTACCATCTTCAGTTAGCTCCCATGTTATGTCAATTATGCTAAGATCCGTGTGATCGTATCTGTTTAGGATTCGGATCACGCCCCTAGCTAAGTCTAAGGCTTCAGCCTCAACTGGTTGCTGTATCTTTTTACATTCCCAGATGGCTGGATGGGGCACACGGTTAGGCCAGACTAAGCCATTTATGCAAAAGTTTCCATCATTCGGCTCATCTCCAAAGTCTCCGCCATAAGCCCAATACTCAACACCCTCTTCAGTCCTCTTTTTGAGCCCCTGATCAACCCAATCCCATATGAAGCCGCCGCGAAGCCTCCTATATCTGCGTATTATATCCCAGTATTCCTTAAGGTTACCGGTACTGTTACCCATTGAATGAGCATACTCACACATTATTATCGGCCGATCTTCCATGGGATCTTCAGCCAATTCTATCAGCATGTTTAGAGGTGGATACATTACGCTTATCACGTCAACGCATCGGGAAACTCTTCCATCACGGGCGTGTATTGTCCCCTCATAGTGAACGGGTCTCGTTGGATCATATCCGTGAACCCATCCGGCTAAAGCGTCATGATTCGGTCCATACCCAGATTCATTCCCAAGGGACCACATGATCACGCATGGATGATTCTTATCTCTTTCAACCATCCTGACAAACCGCTCCATGAATGCGTGAAGCCATTCCGGGTCATGAGCTGGCTCAGTGTATTTAGGGGTTCGCTCCAAAAGCTCCATTATAATATCCTTGGAAGAATTATTTTTCGATTTTTCCCTGAGCTCGCTGATTATCTGGCTCCATCGTTTTCCGAGAGCTTCCTCAACCTGCAAGATCTTCCTGGAGAACTCGGTTAAGCCATGACACTCTATGTTTGCTTCATCAATAACGTATATACCGTATTTATCGCATAGATCATACCATGCTGGATGATTTGGGTAATGAGAAGTTCTAACGGCGTTAAAGTTGAAG
>JAOAJJ010000235.1 GCA_026414245.1 Candidatus Bathyarchaeota archaeon | reverse complement strand
CAAGATAACCACTAATCCATCCACATTATTGCTCCTTATACCAGCTTCGATCGCCAACCTATAGCGCTTCTCATCAGCATCACCCAAGATGTCTACTGGGTTACCTAAGCTGGCGTGCGGAGGCAAATTTTTCCGCAGCTCCTCCAAGATATCGTGCTCAAGGAGCGGCAGCTCTAAACCGGCTCTCTCACAGGTATCTGCAGCCAATATGCCGGGTCCGCCGCCGTTAGTCACTATTAGCACCTTTCTACCCTTAGGTAATGGCTGGGTGCCAAACGCTAACACTAAATTGAACAGCTCTTCAGCGGTGTTCGCCCTAATTATCCCAGCCTTCCTGAAGGCTGCTGAGAAGGATACTTCTGAACCCGCGAGAGAGCCAGTGTGGGATGAGACAGCCTTTATGCCCGCGTTAGTCGTTCCAGCTTTAATGGCGACTATAGGCTTCCTCCTAGAAACTCTCCTAGCAACTTCCATGAAGCGCCTCCCATCCTTAACACCTTCAATGTAAAGCCCAATAACCTTCGTATCTTCGTCTTCACCCAAAGCCTCTATGAAGTCAGCGGCATTCAAATCCGTTTCATTACCTAAACTTATAAACTTCGTGAAGCCAACCTCACTCCTAATAGCCCAGCTCAATATCGCGCTTCCGAGAGCCCCGCTTTGGGAGATAAATGCTATGTTGCCAGGCGGAGGCATAATTGGGGCGAAAGACGCGTTTACGCGGCTCTGAACACTTATTATTCCGAGGCAGTTGGGGCCCTGCATCCGCATACCATATCTACGGCATATGTTAGCTATCTCACGCTCTAGCTGCGCTCCCTCCCTGCCGGTCTCTCCAAAGCCGGCTGAAATCACAACTACACCCCTAACTCCCTTGGCGCCGCAATCCTCCAGAACAAGAGGCACAATCTTCGCTGGAACAACGATCACAGCTAGGTCGACTTCGCCCGGCGTGTCCCTGACGCTTTTATAGCACTTAAGCCCCAATATCTCGTCAGCATTTGGGTTTACTGGATAAATCGCCCCGCTGAACCCTCCCTCAATGAGATTTCTAAGTATTCCATGCCCGATTTTAGATGGGTCTCTGCTCGCGCCGATTACGGCGATCGCCCTCGGATTAAAGAACATGTCGAGCTTCATAGGATCCACTTTGTTAATGTAAGTTTTCTAAGTATTTATTGTTGCCAATAAATATATAGGTGCAGTCTCCGCCAATTTATCCTATGGAAAGCTCTGGAGATTTGTAGGGTGGTCTTTAGGTGGCTGATGTGGAGAGGTTACGTGATAGGTCGTATGAAGATAAGAAAATGAGTTTAAAAGAGGCTTTAAGCTACGTGAAGACAGGTGACCATATATTTATAGGCTCAGCTTGCGGTGAACCGCAGTATCTAGTTAAAGGTTTAGTTGAGAAGGCGGATCATCTGGCAGACAACGAAATACTACATGTTCATACGCTTGGCGTAGCGCCATACGCTAAGCCCAGGTACTCTAATAGGTTCAGGATGAACGCCTTCTTTGTTGGAATTAATACTCGTGAAGCCGTAGCTAAGGGCAGGGCTGATTACACGCCCACTTTCCTATCCGACCTACCCCATCTTATAAGGAGGGAAATTGTTCAAATAGATGTTGCGCTCATACAGGTTACGCCGCCGGATGAGCATGGGTTCTGCAGCCTCGGGGTTTCAGTGGATGTTACTAAGGTTGCTGCTGAGAAAGCTAAACTCGTTATTGCGCAGGTTAATAGGAGGATGCCTAGAGTTTTAGGCGATAGCTTCATACATGTGAAAGATATTGACATCGTTGTTGAACATGACGAGCAGATACTTGAAACACCGCGCACTGAACCCGACATAGTTTCAGAGAGGATTGCGAAGCATGTTTCATCCCTCATAGAGGATGGATCGACGCTTCAGATAGGTATAGGCAGCATACCTGACGCAATTCTAAACTATCGTATGGACAAAAAGAACCTTGGAGTACACACTGAGCTCCTCACTGAGGGCGTTGTGGACC
>JAOAJJ010000234.1 GCA_026414245.1 Candidatus Bathyarchaeota archaeon | reverse complement strand
ATGACACCGGTCGTCGGTGACAGGGAGCTTGAGAAGGAGCTTGTGCACATAGGCGATATCCCAACGATGCTTAAATCTAAATTCTGTCATCTGTATGGTTTATCTGAGGAGGAGCTCGTTAGGCAGGGTGAGGATCCTCTTGATCCAGGAGGATACTTCATAATTAATGGTTCTGAAAGGGTTATAGTCGCCCTCGAAGATTTAGCCCCTAACCGCATACTTACGGATGTTGAGATTAAAGGCGCCACACCGATTTATAGGGCTAAGATCTTCTCAACCACGGTGGGTTTTAGGGCTAGGATTGAAGTGAGGATGAAGCCTAACGGTGCATTATATGTCTCTATTCCAGGCATCCCGTCGGAAACTCCTTTTGTCGTCTTGATGAGGGCGCTTGGACTTGAATCTGATAAGGAGATAGCTGAAGCAGTCTCACCAGATAAAGATATACAGAGCGAGCTGGAGCCGTCTTTTGAGGATGCTGCTGGAGTAAATACTGTTGAGGAAGCCCTCTTATTTATCGGTAACCGAGTCGCGCACGGTCAAGTTAAGAGCTATAGGATTCAAAGGGCCGAGCTCCTTTTAGACAGAAACTTTATGCCTCATATTGGAAGATCTCCTAAGAAGAGAATTGATAAGGCAATTCTACTTGGCGAAATGGCTGCCAGAGTTATTGAATTGAAGATGGGTAGGCGTAAGCCGGACGATAAGGATCATGTCAGAAACAAGAGATTGAAGCTCGCAGGCCCCCTTCTCGCCGACTTATTCCGCGTAGCCTTCAGAAATCTCTGCCGTGACATTAAATATCAGCTTGAGAGGATGGGTTCAAAGAGACGTTTAGTGAGCGTTTCGATAGCTGTTAGACCCGGTATAATAACCGAGAAGCTCCAGCACGCGCTGGCAACCGGTAATTGGGGTCGAGGTAAAGTGGGCATAACACAGCTCCTCGACAGGACTAATTTAATATCCACCTACAGCCACCTCCGGAGGATCCAGTCTCCGCTGAGTAGAAGCCAGCCTAATTTTGAGGCTAGGGATTTACACGCTACGCATTGGGGTAGACTCTGCCCGAACGAGACCCCTGAAGGCGCCAACTGTGGGCTAGTTAAGAATCTAGCTCTGTCAGCTTCGATATCTATCGGCACGGATCCGGAGAGGGTTAAGCGTGAACTTTACAAGCGGGGCGCTATCCCACTCTTTGAGGCTGATGAGAAGCTTAGGGCTACGGGTACAAAGATCTTTATTAATGGTGTTCCAATAGGCTACTGTGATGATCCAGAGGCTCTTGTTAATGATATAAGAAGAGCGAGAAGAATGGGTGAAATATCTCCTGAAGTTAACATTGCTTACTTCTCTGAAATCTATGGTGTTAAACGTGAGATTTACGTGAACTGTGATGAGGGGAGAATACGTAGGCCCCTAATTATAGTGGAGAACGGTGTGCCTAAACTGAGAAAGGAGCACGTTGAGAAAATTATCTCTAAGGAATGGGTTTGGAGCGATCTGGTGAAACATGGCATAATTGAATACTTGGATGCTGAGGAGGAGGAAAACGCCTATATAGCGCTTCGCCCGGAAGACTTAACACCTGAGCACACTCATCTTGAGTTGACGCCATACGGGATTCTCGGGATCTGTGCTTCTTTAATACCGTATCCTGAGCACAACCAATCACCACGCAACTCTTACGAGTCCGCGATGGCGAAGCAGGCACTAGGGGTTTACGCCTCCAACTTCTCATTTAGGGTTGACTCAAGAGCTCATATACTTCATTATCCGCAGAAGCCTTTAGTTAGAACTAAACCCATGGAGATAATAGGATACGACCTTAGACCCTCTGTGCAAAACTGTATTGTAGCGGTTCTATCCTATGAAGGATATAATATGGAGGACGCCATAGTCGTCAATAAAGCCTCCATAGAACGCGGCTTATTCCGCTCAACCTTCTATAGGCTGTATGAAGCTGAGTGCCGCCAATATTTAGGCGGCTCAAAGGATCAGTTGAAGGTGCCTGAAACTGGAACCAAAGG
>JAOAJJ010000233.1 GCA_026414245.1 Candidatus Bathyarchaeota archaeon | reverse complement strand
ACCAACTATAGGTCAAGATAGCCATCAGAAGGAGAGGCTTAGACAGTTTATATTTCAGTTAAATCAGCAGGGTAAAACGGTAGTTATGGTGACGCATGATATTGAATTTGTAGCTGAGTGTGAGCCGAGGGTTATTTTAATGGCTAATGGTAATATTGTTGCTGAGGGCGATGCGAAAGATGTATTAACTGATCTGGAAGCGGTTAACATGGCTTCACTGATACTCCCGGAGATAGCTCAAGTCTTCCTGAAGCTCAACGATCTCGGTTTTCCAAGAAAAGTTATAAGCGTTTATGAGGCTAAGCGCCTCATACTGGAGAGAATTGGTAGGTAATGCTATAATGAGCATGTTCGATGGCTTAAGATATAAAAACGTTTTCTCACCGATACATAGAATTGACCCTAGAGCTAAATTCATATATGTATGTGTCCTTTTCGCTATATCATTACTTTTCAGCCAGCTCATTTTGCTCCTAGCGATACTGCTTCTACAGGTACCATTAGTTGTGTTAGCCAAGGTTAAGAGAGAATGGTTTCGCCTTCTTAGAGGTTCAGCGCTCTTCGCGCTAATAATATTTATTATGAATATTGTCTCGCTCTACTTTTACGGCAGCAACCAACCAATAGAAATTATTATTGAGCATGCTCTAGCCATGAGTGTTAGATTTATAGTTTTAGTGGAGTCCTTCTCCATATTTTTCCTCACGACATCGCCGGACATGCTTAGTTTATCCATGGAGCAGATGGGCATCCCCTATGAGATCTGCTTCGCCTTCACGACAGCCATACGTTTCATCCCGGTCTTGGCTGAAGAAGCACAAACAATAATAGACTCGCAGAGGGCACGTGGGCTATATCTGGAGGGCGGAAACTTCATAAAAAGAGTAAGGAACTATATTCCAATACTGATCCCGCTCATAGTTAACTCTATACGGAGAAGCCTTGAGCTGGCGGAAGCCATGGAGTCCAGGGCTTGGGGGGCTTCGAGGAAGCGCACAAATCTATACGTGCTAAGAATGGGAAGGAGAGATTACCTCTTCATTTTAATCTCAGCAGCTATGCTAGCTTCATCCATATATGTTTGGTTAGCGGTTAAAATCCCGCCCCTAACCCAAATAATCCAAAACTTAACGTAATGGCTAAGCTAGCATATGAGCTGACACGCTTCTCAACTAAAAACAAAAGTTTCAACAAACTAAACTATGGATGTGGAAAAGGAGAGAGCTTAGCTTTCACCTCAGATTTAAGATCTTCACTATATTTGCGTCTGGGCTGATTTTTGGAACTATTTTCCCGCTCCTAGAAGTTAATAGGGTTGTTACGCCGGGACCATGCCCTGAAATTACGCAGTTAGAGTGAACGACGATCCCAATAGTTACTGCCCCCTTCAAATATATGCGCCCGTAAGAGCTATCGGCGTCCTGAATAGCCACTAGGTCGCCCAGCCTTAAGTCTTCTAAACCATACTCTTTACTTATAGATTCATCGAATAACTGTATGTCGTAGTCCCCGGAGTATGCTTGATCGGCGCCTAGACCCGAACCCATGATCGATGCTGGAATAATGTGGGTCACTGGAAACTCGATTTTATCACCTAAAATTTTAGGGTTGATCTTCTCAAGAAAAACCGGATCAGTGTTCATGACTTTGATTTCAGGGTAGTCGATGAGCTCTAAGCCGACGCCGAAAGCTTTTATCAGAATCTTATCGCCTATAACCAGCTTCTCTAAAGTTTCAGGCGGAAAATCCACGAGCACGTGCTCTATCCCCCCATGCTTTCCGGTAACGACCCCCCTGGCGCCCTTAGCGTCTCCAGAGACCACTATAGCCTCATTACCGACGCACGCTAAGACATTTAGAGCCATATTTGCTTCCTCGCTCTCCCTATTTCTAACGCTTACACCGGGTTCAACGTGATCCGCAGCCCAGCCTACTGCTAAGTCTCCAACACGGACATTATATGTGATTCCTC
>JAOAJJ010000232.1 GCA_026414245.1 Candidatus Bathyarchaeota archaeon | reverse complement strand
GATTAATCCAACGAAGCTCACTTGGGATCTCTGGGTCAGTCCAGATGGGGGTAAAAGCGACTCTTGGGGCGCACCGAGAGTTATCCCGGAATCCCCAGAGATCTCAGGCGAAAGTTACATTTTAAGGCCTAAAGAGGCCTATTTTAGGCCGCCTCCAGAGGACACGACGATAGAGTATAGGAATGAGGTTTCATCTATCCTTGAAGATTATTTCGGATTCAGTATTGAGAAGCATCACCATGAGGTTGCAACCGCTGGGCAGATCGAGATAAACTTTCAATATGGGCAGCTCGTAGAGGCTGCTGACAGAACAATATACTATAAATTTGTGGCGAAGAATGTTGCTAAGAGACGCAGTCTATTAGTGACCTTCATGCCAAAACCAATATATTTAGATAACGCTAGCGGGATGCATGTTCACATATCATTATGGAGAGATAATTTAAACGTCATGTATGATGAGAATGATGAGTACGCTGAGCTCAGCCAAGCCGGAAGATATTTTATTGGAGGTTTACTCGAGCATGCTAGAGCCTTAACAGCAGTCTGCTGCCCGACAATAAATTCATATAAGCGTCTTGTCCCAGGATTTGAAGCCCCTATCTACGTAGTATGGTCTCGACGGAACAGATCCGCATTAATTAGGATACCGGTTTATCATAAGGGTCCCGGATATGCTGCTTATAAGCGAATAGAATATCGCGGTGCCGACCCGTCATGTAATCCTTATTTAGCCTTTTCATGTCTCCTGATGGCTGGGCTTGACGGCGTGAAGAGGAAGATTGATCCTGGTGATCCGGTTGATGAGGACATTTATAAATTATCTCCCGAAAGGAGGAGACATCTGGGCATAAGTGAGCTGCCGACGACATTAAAAGAGGCTATCGAAGAAATGAAGAGCGATGAGGTGATCCACCGAACCCTTGGAAGCCACATTTTTGATGCCTTTATAGAGTATAAGATGAATGATTGGCGTCAATACTGTCTATACATAACGCCATGGGAGATAATGAAGTATCTCGACTATTAATTAGAGAGGAGGTGTGTTAGGTGTTAAGAGCATACATATTTGTTGAGACAAAACCTGGCACCTCTCTGGAGGTAGTTAAGAGGATAAAGAGTAAAGTTAAGGAGGTTATTCAGGCAGACGCTATATATGGTAGATTTGATGCAGTTGTCATTATTGAGACCCCTAATTTCGAGTCGCTGCATAGCATATTATATAATGTTATTGAGAGAGACCCCGACATCATTCATACAGAGACATCGCTCGTCTTAAGGGAGATAGAATGATTATTTAGGGGAGACTTCTATATGTTTATGAGCAAAGATTTGAGAAGGAAAACTCTAAGAGCCTTCGTCCTCTTAAGAATGAAGCCTGGAACATCCGAGGAAATAGTTAAATCTAGGCGTATAAAGGGCGTTAAGATGGCTAACTCTGTTCTTGGAAGATACGACGCCGTCGTCGTTATAGAGGCCAATAGCCTCGAAGAGCTACAAAAAATAATTTATGAAATGGTTGAGCAGCATCCCAATGTTGTGCGTACCGAAACACTGATCTCGATCTTTCATCCCCCGGAATCAACCCCTCACGTATAAATGAGAATTTAAGTGGAGGTAAATAGGTTGAGCATTAAGGAAGTTGAGAGAAACCTGGCTTTCGACGACATATATTTCAAAATGTCTCTTAAAGTCGACCCTATAATCGACGACACAACCCTCAGAGACGGTGTTCAAATGCCTGGCTTAGCGGTTTCCCCCGAGGATGCTGCGGAAATAGCTCGGATGCTCGATGAGATCGGCGTTGAGCGGATAGAACTCCATCACTATCAAAAGCCCGATAAAGAAGCTATTAAGATCATTCAGAAAATGGGTTTAAAGGCCCGTCTTGCCGGGTGGTGTAGAGCGGTTAAGGAGGATATAGACGATGCAATAGACTGCGGCTTCGAGGAGGTCGGCATATCACATCCAGTCTCCTACATACATTTCAGGGCTAAGTGGCCGGATAAAAGCCCCGACGAGCTATTGAATAGGGTTGTTG
>JAOAJJ010000231.1 GCA_026414245.1 Candidatus Bathyarchaeota archaeon | reverse complement strand
ATATAGGATTAATAGCGGCTTTAATAGCCTTATGCATAGGAGTGATAATAGGAGTTCTTTCCGGATATTGGGGAGGCCTTGTAGATAGTTCTCTAATGTTAGTAACAGATGTAATTTTAGTTTTACCTTCAATACTCATTATGATGTTAATTGCCGCTTATCTGAAGGAGAGGAATCCCATCTTCGTTTCACTGGTGATTGGGGTGACATCATGGCCTTGGGTTGCCAGAGCTATTAGAGCACAGATGATGAGCTTAAAGGCTAGGGAATTCGTTTACATGTCCAAGATAGCTGGTTTAAGAGATATAAGAATAATATTTGAGGACTTGCTGCCCAACATGGCGTCATATATATTTATGGCGTTTGTCCTGCTGATGTCTGGAGCGATGATCGCTGAAGCAGGTCTCAGCATGATTGGTTTAGGGGTGACGAAAGGAATCTCCTTAGGCATAATACTCTATTGGGCTCAGCTCTTTGAGAGTGTGCGTAGAGGCTTATGGTGGTGGTTTATACCTCCCGGAGCATGCCTTGTAACATTGGCAGCTTCCTTACTCTCGCTTTCGACAGCCCTTGACGAATACTTTAGTCCTAGACTTAGGGGTGGTTAGATGCCAATTCTAGAGTCTAAAAATGTTAGAGCCTATTATTTCACTCCGCGTGGACATGTTAAGGCTGTGGATGGTGTGAATTTAACTCTTGAGAGGAGCATTATTTTAGGATTAGCTGGCGAATCAGGCTGCGGTAAATCTACGCTTGTAAACACCTTAATGATGAATATTTATCCTCCGCTTCATCTCATAGATGGAGAAATAATTTTAGATGGTAAAAAAATATCAGAGATGAATAAAGCTATGCTTAAGAAAAACGTGTGGGGTGTTTTAGTGGCGCTTGTTCCACAATCAGCCCTTAACGCATTAATGCCCACTAAAAGAGTTATAGACCTTATAAAAGATGTTATTATGCATCATATGAATGTCTCTAATTCTGAGTTAGTCTCCATGGCTAAAAAGAGGTTTGAGGAACTAAATTTAGATGTGAATGCCCTATACATGTATCCTCACGAGCTTAGCGGAGGTATGAAACAAAGGGCCGTAATAGCAGTATCTACTCTCCTTAATCCTAAACTCTTAATAGTCGATGAACCAACCTCAGCGTTAGACGTATCAACACAAAAGCAAGTCCTCAAAATGCTAATAGACCTGAAAAAGTCAAAAATAACTGAAAGTATAATATTCGTCACGCATGACATAGCAGTTTTGAGACAAATAGCTGACTGGATCGCAATAATGTATGCTGGCAAAATCGTTGAGTCAGGTGCAGCTGACGACATACTTTATAATCCCGAGCACCCCTACACCTCTAGTTTAATAAAAGCTGTTATCACACCTGAACCAGAGATTAGACGCAGAGGGCTTGTAGCATTGCCGGGTGAGCCGCCAGACCTTCTAAATCCGCCCAAAGGCTGCCGATTTAATCCCAGATGCTCAAAAGCTATCGACATATGCAGAGTTGAAGAGCCGTCTCTAGAAGTTAAAAGCAATAGACTTGTAGCATGCCATTCAATTAATTCCTAGGAATGGGGCTGTATAAGTGTGCTTCTTGAGGTTAAAGATTTAATAAAGATCTATAACATAGGCTTACTTAGAAGAAAAGAGATAGTTGCTGTGAAAAACGTATCTTTTAATGTTAAACCAAGAGAGTTTATCTCGCTTGTTGGTGAAAGCGGTTCGGGTAAAACGACAACCGCCAAAATAATATTAAGGCTTATCAAGCCAACATCCGGCCTAGTAATGTTCGAGGGGAAAAACATATTTTCTGATATAAAAACTCTCGAGGAGCGCAGACAATACTGGAGCAAGGTTCATGGTGTATTTCAAGATCCTTATGCCTCTTTTAATCCGCTTCATAAGATTGATAGAATCTTAGAGCAAGTCTTCACATTGATGAGAAACTCGAATTTTGATAAAAGAGACATAATTAGGGAAGCTCTTAAGGAAGTTGGGCTTAGACCTGAGGAGGTATTAGGTAAATATCCTCATGAACTTAGTGGAGG
>JAOAJJ010000022.1 GCA_026414245.1 Candidatus Bathyarchaeota archaeon | reverse complement strand
TCATATAGGTGGGTTACGGATTCTGCGACAAACAACCTCGGCCCATCATATAATATCTTCAGCGGCTCAGTGACGGCGTAGCCATTAGTCTTCCTACCGCCGTGGGGAGCCTCACCTGGCCCAGTGGCTCTATTAATCCAGTCTCCACCCCAGTCGGTGCCATCAGAGAACATTGCAAGGGCCCATAGATGCCTATCTCTTTTAACACCAGTAAAGGTTGGATGAGTATAATGTATATCAATGAACCATCCATTAAACCAGGTCTCCCTAGGAACCACCGTTGGCGGGCAGAATGGGTCGCGCCCATCATATTCGAAGCCAACCCAGTTAGCCTGAATATTTGGATCCGCTCCTCTAGGTATGCCTATCAGCTCACCGTATTTTGAGAAGCCAACTCTTAGGCTCTTCCGCTCAAAGGGATAAAGCGTATAATAATCCGTAGCCAAGACGCCATCTACGACAACATAATCCCCGTATGGAAAAACCTGCGCATATACTGGCTGAATAAGTAGCATTGGAGCTATCAGTGATAGTAGCATTATTGCTGTTACAGAGAAACCAATTAACGTCTTCATTTTATCCATAGGCATCTTTCCCTCACGTATTTTTTACTTTCTTACATGCGTGCACGCATGCTTAAACGTGCACAATACATATTTTTGAACAGGACTAATTTAAAAGTTTTGAGAATAAAATGAATATACAAATTGTATATTTAAACTCACAAAAACATCCTCAAAAAATAACATCAAAAAATAAAACTCCTTAAAAACCTAAAAATAAAACCACACAAAATTTGCAGGCTTCCACAAAAATAGCGCCAAACCATTAAGTTAAAGACCATCCTCCCTCCCCAAACTTTCAGACTGCCAAAACCGACAAACCAAAAAATAATAGGCAAACCTTTATTCACAGCTCTCGGATAAGGGGCTTGGAGCCTCGCTATGCTGTGGAGCTACTGCAGAGGGTTGGTTATTTATACAAGCCTAGTAATGCTAGGCTTAGCGGAGAGATCTGAAAAAGAAGACTTATATGTTCTGGAAAGCCACAGGCGGCATAGCCAAGCCTAAATAGAGGGCTGAACAAAGCACAATAATTTAAATTAGATATTGAATGTTTATTTATTAGGCGCTCCGAAAGGATGAAAAAGATGAGAAGTAGAGAAAGAGTTATAGCGGCAATCAACCTCTCTAAGCCTGACAGGGTACCGTTGAGGCATTCTCCCCTGCCGGGAGCCCTCATAAAATACGGTGAAAAGCTAATGGAGATCTTCAGAAGATACCCCCATGACTTCAGCCCCTCCGAATTCGATGTGCCGAAGCCTGAAGAGCTTCCGGCAGATTATAGGGCTGGTGTCCATAGGGATAGCTGGGGCACCTTATGGTCATCTACAGTTGACGGCATCCACGGTCAGGTGGTAGATTACCCGATTAAGACCATCGAGGACTATGCAACTTATGAGTTTCCGCAGCTACAGCAAGACCTTGAAAATTACGGGATTAAACTTAAGAAGAATGTTGATGAGTTTAAATCTAAGGGTTTTTTCGTAATGCTGGGCTTCGACCCGGGAAATTTCTTCGAGAGGCTCCAGTGGCTTAGGGGCTTTAGAAATCTCATGATGGATTTAGTTAGGGGCAGGAGAGAGCTCGAAGCCTTCGCAGATAGGCTTTTAGAATACTGCATATCCTCCCTCCAAATAGTGCTGGAGGCTAAGCCGGACGCCGTATCTTTCGCAGATGACTGGGGGACTCAAGATAGGCTTATGATAAATCCAAGCCTATGGAGAAGCTTCTTTAAGCCCAGATACAGAGTCATGTTTAAGCTCGTTCACGATTATAATGCATACGTATATTTCCATAGCGATGGATACATAATGGATATAATACCAGATTTAATGGAGATAGGAGTGGACGTTTTAAATCCGCAGTTCTCATGCCACAACCTAAAACTATTGGCTGATAGCGTTAGAGACAGGATCTGCATATCCAGCGATATAGATAGGCAGTATGTGCTTCCAAGAGGGTCTCCTAGAGAAGTGGAGGACTATGTTAAAATGGTTGTGGAGCTCTTCGGGTATGGAAACAGCGGGGGGTTGATAGGACGCGGGGAAGTAAACATAGATGTCCCGCTGGAGAACGTGGAGGCAATGTATAGAGCGTTCATAAAATACGGGAGATACAATTGGTGAAAGCATGTGAAGAATTTTATATGCGGAGATAAAAAAGATTAAAGGGGGTGTTAACCCCCAATATTTGCTGGTGTCTCAAAAATGGGAAACATTTATTCTAAAGTTTTAATGGATGCCGATAATGGAGTTTACGTCAAGAAGTGGAGCATTAGCAGCGGTGAACTCGGGGTTGATGGCAGCTGGCGCATAGAGAAGCATAGACTTTACGGAGGTCTATCGGATGGAGTCGACATAGTAACCGTCGATAACGGCGAGATGTCTTTCACAGTTGTTCCAACAAGAGGAATGGGTATATGGAGGGGCGAGTTTAAGGGTGTATTTCTAGGCTGGGCTTCGCCGGTGACACACCTAGTTAATCCATGCTACATAAATCTTGAGGAGCGAGGGGGATTAGGCTGGCTAAGAGGGTTTAATGAATGGATTGTTAGATGCGGGTTAGGGAGCTTTGGAGCTCCCGGACCAGATATAATTAAAGATAATATGGGTCGGGATATAGAGGTTCTCCTAACCCTACATGGCAGAATAGCTAACACCCCGGCTAGCTATGTTAAAGTTAAGGTTGAACTGGAGCCGCCGTTTAAGATGGGCGTCGAGGGCGTGGTCTACGAGAACTCAATGTTCGGCTCAAATCTCAAGCTAACAACCTCGGTGACAACAACCCCGGGAAGCAATAGCCTAGAGATCCTAGACGTTATAGAGAATCTTAGGGGCACGCCTGATAAGATGCAAATCTTATATCACTGCAATTACGGTAAACCCCTTCTCGATGAGGGCTCATGTTTCGTAGCTCCCATTAAGCGCGTGGCTCCAAGAGATAAAACAGCCATGAAAAACATTGAGTCATTCGATGTTTTCGGCGCTCCCGAGAAAGGCTTCATAGAGCAAGTCTATTTCATGGAGCTTCTAGGCGACAGAAACGGATATACTAGCGCAATGCTCGTGAGCAAAGATCTAGATAAAGCCGTATCCCACACCTTCTCAATTAAAGAGCTTCCATACTTCACCCTATGGAAGAACACGGCTGCCGAAGAAGACGGCTACGTGGTTGGAATTGAGCCGGGAACAGGTTTCCCAAACACAAGGCGATTTGAGAGGAAATATGGTAGGGTTATTAAGCTCGGGCCTGGAGAAAAATATCGTGTACAATTAAATATATCGGTTCACCTCGGCAGATCCTCTGTTAAAGAGGCTATAGATCGCATCGAGAACATTAGAGGGGGCGTGGAGCCAACCATATATAAGGAGCCTTTAAAGGAGTTTTCCCCATAATCATGGATCACGGGCAAAGTCTAGTTATCTGTCCTTAAAGAAAACTTAAGTCTAGCTGAGACCTAATAAACTTGAAATTACTATTGAGAAAAACTAAACTATCATAAAAATACTTTTATGCGGGTTTTATTTCCTCGAGGCGGCTCTTAGGCTAATGGTTTAAGAACCTTGACATCCAACCCGCTAACTTCAACAGAGCCCTTTAGGGTTTGGTCAGACAGAATTTCCAGACATTCTTCCTCTAGAGGGAATCTTATAGGGTCTTCGCTATAATTCAGCGCAAATATGATCCTATTTTCTGAGCCAACTCTTTCAACAGCCTCGAGCCCTGCTGTGGGGGTTAAAGTGGGCTTAATAACCGATTTTCTGATGAGCCAATCAGATAGATGCGAGTAGATTTTTTCATCTGGAAAGGTTCCAATATATACTGCTATCCCCTTCCCATAATTGTTTATCGCCGCCGCCGGCTTACCCTTATAGATGCCAGAACCGTAGTAGGCTAAGGTCTCAGCACCCCTTAATATCAAAGCCTCAGCCCAGTTTCGCCCCCCGCCGGAAATTTTAGCCCCAAATATCTGCTCAGACATCTCTAAATCAATTTTTCCATTATCCGGCAAACCAGTATACTCCTCAACAGTTACGCCGAACACTTCGGATAAGCCGCCCGGCAAAGTTAATTCAGTAATAACGTTATTCCAATCTTTTACTCCGGTTCTCGGCGCAGCGATTAGGATCCCGCCGCCCTTAACGTAGGATCTAAGCCTATCTTCAATCGTCTCATTCATGAGCATAAGTGAAGGCGCGAAGACAACTTTATATCTGGATAAATCCTCCCTTAACGGATTAACAAAATCCACTGGAATATTCCTTAAATATAAAGCCCTGTAGAAGTCTAGAGCCGGATCCCAGGAACCCAGCCCATAATAATTCTTTCCACCGTAGCCGACTTCAAGATCCCAAGCCCAAATATTATCATAGATTAGGGTGAACGCCACATCCGGTTTAACATTAGTTTCCTCGATATGAGGCGCAATCTTTTCAAGATCCCTGGAAATCCTCTTAACCTCAAAAAACCTTCTCCTCGGAACCCCATCATGGTCTAATATGCCATGCCAGTATTCTTCAGCGCCAAACCTACAGGATCTCCACCTAAAGTATAATATTCCATTCGCTCCCCTGGCAATAGATTGAAGAGTCCAGAGCCTTATTTCACCTGGCTTAGGGATGGGCGCCAAATGGATTTTAACGGCGCCGCTTTGCAGCTCCATAATCCAGTAAGGTTTCTTCTTAAGGCTGCGCATAACGTCATGAGCCATGGCTGCCGCAGCGTAATCAACTCTTAAACCCCATTTCGGATAATAGTCGAAGGAGACCAAGTCCAGCGGCTCAGCTAAGCGGAAGTAGTCTAACTCCTTATATAAGCCCATAAAATTATGCGTTATTATATGGTGTGGCGCGATCCCGCGAATTATATCTATTTGAATCTGCTGATACTTTATCCATGAGTCGCTCATAAATCTGTGCCAGTCTAAGCAGAGGCTTGGATTCTGCATATCTATAGGCGGCTTAGGCGGATAAATCTCACTCCAATCCCCATACTCCTGGCTCCAGAAGATGAGACCGCATCTCCTATTAAGATTATCTAAACTGCCATATTTCTCCTTAAGCCAACCTCTGAACGCTTCAGTACACCTATCACAGTAGCACATGTCTATTCCAAACTCGTTGTCGATCTGCCAGCCTATAACGTTCGGATTATCTTTGAAGTGAAGCGCCATCCTCTCAACAATCCTCTTGGTATGTAGAATATAGTTTGGGTTATTTGGACAGTAGTTGCGCCTGGTTCCAGCAGGGCTTCTAACGCCGTTATGATCAACGCGGAGGATGTCGGGGTGCTTCTTAACGATCCATGGTGGTGGAGCAGCTGTTGGTGTTCCAATCACTATCTTCATCCCCCTCTTAGAGAGGGTCTCTATTGCCTCGTCAAGCCACTCAAAATGATATTCGCCCTCCTTAGGCTCAATCCTGCTCCAAGAGAACTCAGCGAGGCGCACAGTGTTAAAGCCAGCCTCAGCCATCATATCAGCATACTTAGCCCAACTATCCCTAGGCCAATGCTCCGGATAATAATCCACGCCAAACCTAATTTTCAGGAATCTCTCTTTCGACATGGAAGACACCATATGATCTAAACCTGCACAACAAATATATTATTTTGTGCTAGCAAAAACACTTAAAGTTTCTCAAAACTAAATTCACACAAAAATTCATAATCCTTCATTAATAAGGACGTTAAATTTTAAGCCGCCATTTAACGGTTTTCCATCTCTTCTCTCTACGCAATTTATCTACTGGATAAATCACACCATGATGGGAAGACAGCCGGTGGCTTCACTTTATTCTCTCAAGAAAATCTTTTATCCCTTCTTCTGAAAGCCTTAATCCAAGCTTCTTAAAGGCCATTACGATCGGTCCTAGGATCGACTCTTCCCCGATCAGGGGCTCCTTCACTATAGCGTTCGGAGCCCATTCCCTGACGGCTTTAAGAAAAGTGTCTCTGACTATTTTTGATTTAAAGACGCTTCCCAATCCGCCGACAACGATTTTTTCATTCTCCATGCCGAGCCCTCTGATAATGCATAATGCTGCTAAAGCCAGCTCCCTCCCAGCATCCTCCAATATAGTCTCAGCCACTTTATCGCCTCTGGAGGCTGCTTCATCAACGATTCTGGCTATCTTGGAGATTTCTGTGGGATCGCATTTCAGCTCTTTATAAATTTTATCTAAGATTTCCAGCTCTCTCTCAACGCCAAAGTATTCGGAAACCATGCTTGACAGAATAGTCTTCTCCCCTCTCCCATCGTATGCTCTCGAGATAGCGTTCAGCGCCCTCACCGCAATCCAGTAGGCGCTCCCCTCGTCGCCGATAAGCCAACCCCAGCCGCTAGACCTCATCCTCTCACCCCTACTATTGACTCCGAAACCAATGCTTCCAGTTCCAGCAATAACGGCGACTCCAGGCTCCCCCAAGGTTAAGGCGTAGTATGCTGCGACAGCATCATGCTCAATTAAAACCTTTTCTCTATTGATTCCAATTTTCTCTATAACCCTCCAAGCGTTCTCCCAATCCTTCGGGGTGTCCAGGTCAGCCCAACTTATTGAAATTAAACCTATGTCCCCCAGCGATAAACGCGAAATCGAGAGGCAGCCTTCGATAGCCTCCCTAACATTTTTCATCACGGTTTCTTCCTTAAGCCACATTCCCGAGGGGCCTGAAGTAAACTTTCCGAGGACCTCTCCTTTCTCATTTAGAACTATCGCTAAAGTCTTTGTTTTACCTATATCCATGCATAGAATAAACATTTCTAAAACCTCTGCACGTATCTAGGAAGGTTTCTCGGCTTATCCGGGTCTCTGCCGTTGCCTACAGCATAATAATAGGCTAAGATCTGCATAGGTATAATTGACAGAAGAGCTTTACACTCACCGCTGTATTCAGACGGAAGTTTTAAGGTGCTCCCATCAAAATCCTCGGAGTCAGATATTAGGATGATGTCAGAACCCTTACCAGCGAATTCCGAAACAAAGTTCTTTAAGTAAACAGAATTCTCGCCGAGAAAACACGAGATCATCAAGGTTAGTCTCTCATCCACAGTGGCCATGGGGCCATGCCTAAACTCGAGGAGATGCAGCCCCTCAGTCGCTGCGTAAGATGTCTCCTTTACTTTTAATGCGCCCTCCAGCGCTATCGGATAGGTGGGTCCAGAGCCTAGAAAGACGAACCTCTCAATATTTTTATCAATAAGCCTTTTTGCCGTCGCGGCGATTTTATCTTCTTCTCCCAGAATATTCTTGGCTAGAGACGGCATCGCTTCAGCCTCGTCTATGAGGACCTGTTTTCTGCCAGAAGTCTTCTCGTTCACCACGCTGGAGAATATGGCTGTTGCAAGGGAAAACGCTGTAAAACTCTTCGTCATAATAATGCTCCTCTCCCCTCCAATATTCAGCACCATCAGATCATCCACTAAACTGGCAACTTCACTTCCCCCCTCAATCGTTAAGCCAACTGTGTAAGCCCCTCTCCCCCTACATAATTTAAGAGCCGTCACGGTTTCCGCGGTTCTCCCAGATCTGGAAACCCCAACAATCAGGCTGTCGCTATCTACCGCATTAACGAAATGAAATATTAATTCGGAGGATGGGAGAGCGTAAGCTAGAACCCTATCGTTCCCGGTCAGCGGCCAGGAGCCGAAAACCGCCGCATAATATGATGAGCCGCACCCTATGAAAAAGATCTTTCTAAATCTGGGGGCGGAGTCAGCGATCTCGCTTATCTCATCGATGTTCTCTATAACGGCATTCAACGCGTTCGGCGTATCCCTTATATCTCTTATCATGCCATGTTCCCGCTTATCTTCTCTCGGAAGCATCCAACATCACCGCTGAACTTTTATCCATCAGAGACTGCTTCACACCGTCTTTTAAATGTTTTAGGAAGAAAATCTTGAGCCGTTTCCGGTAATAACGCTTAACGCTAGATCCATGACTCTGACAGATCGGTGGGGGACGAGTTAATGCTAGGGGCTGGGCATAATAGATCATTTTCGCATAATTTTAAGCGTCTGCTCATAGTAGCGTGGACCATAGGTCAAGGTTATTTGGTGAAAGTTTCCCCCTTTTGTCTCAACCTCCTCAAGGTTTCCTTCCACATAAGCGATCTCATCTCTCCAGCACTGCATTCTGAATTCTTCAAGGTATGAAACTACCCTTAGAATGCTGTCGGCTTTAGGTCCATCAATAATCTCAATCGGCTCAACATAATATATTGAGGGCATGAATGGGGCTTCCTCATCGCTTGTAACTCTCACAATAGCTTTTATCCATCCTCTCCAAACTATTCTATTAATCTCCCAATATTTATTCGATATTTCATGCCAAGCTTTAACCGGCTCAAATTCGACTTTTATCAAGCGTCCAGAGAACCCGTCATGGAAAAGCGCATATATCATTTTTCGCCGCTGATGCCAGACAAAATCTTCTGGACTTAAATTTTTAAATCTCCAAACTTTACCCTTAACGGGACTATTATCGGCGAACTCATTCGTGAAGAATGAGGATCTATCTCTGTAGAAGTCGCATAATACTTGGCGAACCCTCTCTAAATTACTTCTGCCATAGACGACAATATCTATGTCTGAAAACCTCGGATTATAAAAACCATGTAGGAGGGAGCCGAAAACTCCAAACCCCTCCATAGACAAACCTTGACCTTCAATAAATATGCGTAGGACTTCCCTAAGAGCGCGGATCAACTCATCATTACGATGTGATTCAATGATCTGCCGCAGTCTCTCCTCCGGTCTTCTAACCTCCACAATACTCTCACGCCTCACTCCTACAACTTTTCTACCTAAAGGTTCATAATCCAGCATGTATTGGGGATACTTCTCCAGTATGAATCTCCAACCCTCATCCCCAAAAAACTTATAGAAAACCCTCCTCCCATCACTCCTAAACGCTTTAGGGTTATCTGACCGAAATATCTCCGACGGAGCATATTCAAGATCGCATATGTAGCCTGCTGGAGGATGAATATAGCCAAGAACTCTAAAAATAAGCTCCTCACATGTTAAAATGGCATCTCGGTCTCTAAGTTTTAAACCATCCAAATATATTCCTCCCCACTTTCAGCGGTTAAAGGGAATAGTCTCACACCCGAAACAATCAGGATGAGGTCTTCGCCTGTAAGAACATATCTCCATCCTAAGGAAAACCATTCTTCAATAGGCAATAGAGACACCTGAAGTTATTTAGCATTTAGGCTTAATTAATACCTAAAATTAATTTTCCCTCTTATCAAACATATTGAAACAACAACATTAAATTATTCGATGGGCTTATGGCCAGATTAAACCCCATAAGAGTAGGGCGGTGAGCAGAGATATTGTTGTTAAAGTATCGGCTAGGGAGCTCTCAATGGGGATTTCGAAGTTGTCTGGATCTAACCCCCTCTTATAGGTTATGATTGCCACGGAGTAGGAGACTAATATAATTAATATGGCTGCTAGAATGTTAACCGTAAACAGTAGAAGAGAAAATCTCGCAATACCCAATGGGTATAATGCCCCGATAACTGCAAAGGCTAAAACAGAATAGATAAAATACATTATTAGGGAAGCTGCCCATGCGCCTAAGACTTCTGAAAAATGGCTTTTTATAGAGGTGAATGAAGCCTTTAATGTGCCGAGCGCCAGCTTCGTTGTGGCTGTTGAGCCGACAACGGCGCCGATGTCGCCTATAGTGTCGATTAAGGCGGGGTAAACAACATAGATGGGATAGGTATCATAAACCCCCTGTTCCTCACGCATAACCTCATCGATTATGCCTAAAAATGCTCCTGCAACATTAATTATGAAGGAGACTATTATTAGGGTTAGCAGGGACTCCCTTAAAGTTTTAATGAACTCCTGCTCATGCATGTTTTTGACGAGAATATAGACTGCCGCAGATGCCAGGGCTAAATTCAATGCCAGAAGAATATAATGCCAGAACGAATATTGGGCAATGGTTATGTAAAGCACAAGAATATAGGTTGCGGTAATAAGCAGATCCGCCGTGGTGGATTCCACAGGATATAATATTATGTCTGGGTCTAAGCCATGCTTAAAGGACATGAAGGAGATTGCTAAAGTGAGCGGGGAAACAATTAGCAGGGATAAGGTCATTGTCGCCATGAGCACGTTAACCATGTTCCACAATTCGCTGAAAGGCGCACCACGATAAATTATTCCAAAGAGAACAGCTACCGAAGCCATAAATACGCTTGCCTCAAACATTAAGAAAACTATTGCCTGAAAAAGCAGATAGAAGCTTCTAGTGTTTCCGAAGAAGCGGGGTTTAATGGTGCCGATGTGAAGGGCTGTGCTCAATCTTCCACAAAATAAGCCTCCTATAACTCCCCGCGAGCTCAATATTAGAGGATAGACTACTACAGCCCATGGCGCAATCCGGAAAAGCTCAGAGTTATATGCTACAATAGCCCCGGCAAATATTCCACATATGTTGAATAGGTAAGCCATCAATGATTGTTTTAAAGTCTTTGCAAACCTGGGTCTAAGATCCAGCGTCACATCTAGAAACCTCCGAACAGATTTTTGTGGAGTGTAGAGATAAGCAAAAATCTTTAACGTGGAGTAAACCGGGTAAAACTATTTGGTTTATGTATTCATGCGCGGCATGGGTTGGCTTTATTATTCCCTTCCCATCTAATCCTTTATAGCCTCCCGCATATTTCGAGGGCTTCTCTTTCGGCATGCTCCCAAGCCGCATTTAAGCTCTCCTTCTTCGGCAGAGATACTGAACCATTAATTGGTTGCAAAACGCCCTAATTAACTTTTGTTAATTTTCTAGCAACATGCATTTTACCCCAACACAATTTTCAGGAGCTGAATCTCGGAAATTAGAAAATGAATCCCCCTAAAATTCAAATATTTGTAATTAAAAGATTATATGAGGCATTAATTCATGAGGAAGCCGGACTATCGTAGGCTTTTAACTGTTCTCAGGAGGGAAGGCGAACCAGACAAGGTGCCTTTCTATGAACATTTTGTAGATAGAGAGGTTATGGAGCTGATTTTAGGCGAACCTATACCTGCTTTAAGCCCTGATCTCAGCGCCGATCTTAAAGAGAAATACATATTGGCTTTAATAAAGTTTTATAGGAAGCTGGGTTACGACTATGTTCCCTTTGAGACCCCGCTCAAACTTCCCAGAGCGAATAGGCTTAGAGCAAAGGATACCGCTGTGATTTCTAGGGGGATTAGAGAGTGGCAGGATGAAAATAAAGGTGAGATAGAAACTATAAAGGACTTTGAGGCTTATCCA
>JAOAJJ010000230.1 GCA_026414245.1 Candidatus Bathyarchaeota archaeon | reverse complement strand
CCTCTTTACCGTTAGTAGCATTTTTTAACGCCACGTTAGCTCTCTACACTATTCCTTTAGGCTATATCGTAGCGGAAGCCGTTAAAAAACACATAAAAACATTCTAAGTGATGGGTTGAGGGCGCCTAAAATATTTAGCCCTAGCCTTAATTTATTATCGGTGGAAAGAGGTGGAGAGCCCCATAGAATACATTATCAAGAGTAGAAGAAGCATAAGGCGCTATAGGCCAGAAAGCGTCCCACAGGACTTCATTTTAAAAATCGTCGAGGCTGCTAGATGGGCTCCATCTGCCCATAATTCCCAACCTTGGCGCTTTATTATAATAAATGATTCAGACGTGAAGAGGAATCTAGCCGAGTCCATGGCTTTAGATTGGGTCAAAGATCTCAAGAAGGACGGTGTTCCTCAAGAGGAGGCAAATAGGTTGATTAGTGAATCGATAAAACGCTTTACTGAGGCGCCAATTTTAGTTGTTGCCGCTTTAACTATGAAAGATATGCATAAGTATCCCGATAGACGGAGACAGAGGTTTGAGCATTTAATGGCGACTCAAAGTCTAGCCGCCGCTATACAGAATATTCTTTTAGCCGCCCATGCTGAGGGTTTAGGCGCATGCTGGTTCTGTGCACCCCTCTTCTGTCAAAATACCGTTAGAAGAGTTTTGAGGCTTCCGCGTGATGTTGAGCCCCAAGCTTTAATATCGATCGGCTATCCAGCTGAGAGCCCTGAGCCTCCGCCTAGAAGACCACTTAAAGAAGTTGCCTTCAAGAATTATTGGGGTGTGAGCATATGATAACGGCTTTGGCTGGCGGCGTTGGAGCCGCAAAATTTCTCTCTGGACTAGTTAAAATAGTTTCGGAGGAGGAGCTAACGATTATCGTTAATACGGGAGACGATATAGAGTTTTTTGGACTACATATTTCACCGGATCTGGATATAGTTGCCTATACTTTAGCTGGCATAGTGGATGAAGAGAAAGGTTGGGGGATAAAGGGAGATACTTTTCATTGCCTAGATATGCTGCGGAGATACGGGTATGAGACATGGTTTAATTTGGGCGACAGAGATCTGGCGACACATATTCATAGAACCGCTCTCCTGAGAAGCGGCCTAAAGCTTTCTCAGGTGACTAAGGATATATGTAAGAGATTAGGCTTAAAGGTTAATATTCTCCCAATGACAGACGATAGATTTGAGACATGGATCGAGACCGATGCTGGATTAATGCATTTCCAAGAGTATCTAGTTAAAAGGGGGGCTAAAGACAGGGTTTTAGGCGTAAAATACATGGGTATGGAGAACGCCAGCCCCGCGGAAGGGGTCATCGATTCCATACTGGAAAGCGACCTGATAATTGTTTGCCCAAGCAATCCAATCGTAAGCATAGGCACAATACTATCAGTGAAAGGTGTGAGAGAATCTTTAAGAAGAAGCCGGGCGCGGAAAGTTGCTATAAGCCCTATAGTCTCCGGGGCACCGATAAAGGGGCCTGCCGACAAGCTGATGAGCGGGCTTGGATTAGAGGTATCAGCGTTCTCAGTAGCATACTTATACAGGGACTTTTTAGACATCTTCGTGCTAGATCAGTTAGATGAAAAAGAAAGAGAAAGAATAGAGAGTCTTGGAATAAAAACCATTTTAACTAATACGATAATGAGGGCGTTGGAGGATAAAATTAACCTCGCGAAGACAGTTCTCGAGGCTTCCCGGAGCATTTGATGCCTAAACTTCGTATCTGAGAGCCTCGGCTGGCTTCAACCTAGCCGCATATATAGATGGATAGGCTGCAGCAACCACGCTGATTAAAGCCGCTATCCCAACAGACATCCCAATGATGCTTGCATATCTCACCATGGCTCCTTCAAAGAAGACTAAGGGCCCATGCTGAACATAATAGATGATTACCGCGGACGCCCAGCCGACCACGGCGCCTATGGCGCCGCCTATTATCCCCAGCAGCAGAGCCTCTATCAGAAATATTTCTAGAACCGCCCCATCGGTTGCACCTAAACATTTTATGGTGCCTATTTCCTTATAG
>JAOAJJ010000229.1 GCA_026414245.1 Candidatus Bathyarchaeota archaeon | reverse complement strand
AAACTATAGAGGACTTTGAGGCTTATCCATGGCCTGACCCTGAGGACGCAGCGGATTTAACCTACTTTGAGCTGCTTGAGAGACTTCTGCCAGATGATATGGGTGTGGTAGGCGGGGTAGGCGGCGGGGTCTTCGAGCACGTGAGCTGGCTTATGGGCATGGTTCCGCTTTGTAGGGCAGTTTACCGGGATAAGGATCTTGTTGAAAGAATGTTCGATAAAATAGGATCCATTATAGTTAGGGTCGATGAGGAGATAGCGAAAATGGGCAAGCTGATAGCGCTAAGGATGGGCGACGATATGGGCTACAAGAAGGGAACTTTTCTCTCACCAGACATCTTACGTAAATACGTTTTCCCATGGCAGAAGAAGTGCGTAGAAATAGCTCATAGGAGGGGGTTACCCTTCATCCTCCACTCCTGCGGGAACCTTAAAGGCGTTATGGATGATCTAATAAATTATGTTGGCATAGATGCTAAACACTCTTTTGAGGATGAGATAGAGCCAGTATGGGAAGCTAAAAACAGATACGGTGATAGAATAGCTATTTTAGGCGGCGTGGATGTAGATAAACTCTCCCGCATGCCGGAAAAAGCCCTTAGAAGCTACGTTCGAGACATACTTGACAGGTGCGCGCCCGGAGGCGGCTACGCTCTGGGCTCCGGAAACTCGATAGCAAACTACATACCGGTGGAAAACTACTTGGCGATGCTGGACGAGGGTGAAAAATTCTCCATAAAACATATAGAGTAGAGGCATTATTGATATGTTAATGTCTTCTTAAGCTAGCCCGAGAAAGGGTGGCGAACATCTTCATGTGTGGAGATGAACGCTTCTGCATTGTTGATGAGAATGATAATGTTATAGGCTGGGCATATAGAAGCGAGTGCCACAAAAAGGGTTTGATTCACAGGTCTGTTTACGTTATAGTCTTAAATAATAGGGGCGAGGTCTTCATACAGAGACGCTCAATGAGTAAGGATCTTTACCCCGGACTCTACGCTTGCTCCGCGTCAGGACATGTTGAATACGGCGAGAGCTACGAGGAAGCGGCTAGAAGAGAGCTTATGGAGGAGCTCGGCATAAACGCCCAACTAAAATATATAGGTAAATTTAAGTGTTTCTCTAAAACCGAGCGTGAATTCTCAGCGCTCTATTTATGCCATCATAACGGCCCAATTAAACTAAACAGTGAGGAGATATCCGAGGGAAAGTTTATGAGCATAGAGGAAATAAAAAGGATGTTAGAGTATTGTGGAGATAAATTCGCGCTTGGATCGATTCTAGCCCTAAAAGAGTTCATAAAATATATTGAGGGTGAAGGATGCTAGACTTCACAGCTTTTACTTTCTTTCAGTATAGAAAACTAAGGTTATTTAGTGTTCTATTTTAAAACTTCTACCTGAATTTAAGAGTATTTGAGATATATGTGGTGAAAACTTCAGGCGTGCGGAATATTCCCTCACGTAGTTTTCGCCGTATTCATTTAAATGGAAACCCTCTAGGTTTGAGCCTCTTTAAAGCGGCAAAGATGATCGATGTGGCTAAAATCAGCATAATTACTTGGATTAGAGCTGTGAACTCTGGAATAATTAAGCCGCTAAAGGTTATTGAGAGCTTGGTGACGGGTGTAGGGTCGTTTGCGAAGCTGAATTGCGCAATTAATTGAGCGGGCGGCTGTGGCGGTATATCAGTAAACCAGCCTCTGAGCTGCGTTGGCGGATCAATAAGGTCTGGCTCCGATGAGAGGAAAGAGACGGTCTCATTAGATTCAACTATCAGTTGGACAGTTGATATAAACCACCCCTCATAAGACGCATATTTTGACGGCGCAAGCGATTCTACATTGAGTAGGCCTAGAATATCAATTTTGTGCGGTCCCATCCCAACCGGTATATTGGTGAAGTGGCCTACCATCATGAAGTAGATCCAGTTGAAGTCTCCGCTTTTCTTAGAGGCGCTAACATCAATTAAGGCATTCTCCTCGCCACTCATGGGGAGAAATGTTAATGCAAAGCCGCCTAGGTCTGGGGCTAAGCATTTATCCATAAGCCAACTTAAATATCCGCCT
>JAOAJJ010000228.1 GCA_026414245.1 Candidatus Bathyarchaeota archaeon | reverse complement strand
CATAAAGATGCCAATATTTTTCTACCCCCCTCCAGCAAAACCAAGATTAGTGGCGATATTTGGAAGGACTGAAAAAGCGGTTGCCGAAGCCGCTAGAAGATACGGATTCAATAAATATTACACTGATTGGAGGAATCTCGTTAGAGATAAGGATGTTGAGCTAGTGGATAATGGGTTGCCGAACAATATGCATGCGCCGCCAGTTATAGAGGCTGCTGAAAACGGAAAACATGTCCTCTGCGAGAAGCCTTTAGCAACCACTGTGAAAGAGGCTAAAGAAATGTATAATGCAGCTGAAAAGGCAAGAGTTAAACATATGACGGCTTTCAATTATCGATTCGTTCCAGCGATAAGATTAGCTAAAAAGCTTATTGAGGAGGGTTACATAGGAAAAATCCTGCAGTTTAGAGCTGTTTACCTGCAGGAGTGGATTATGGATCCCAGCTTCCCACTGGTCTGGAGGCTCCGAAAAGATATAGCGGGAGCCGGGGCTCTGGGTGATCTAGGTTCACATATAATAGATTTGGCTAGGTTTCTCGTTGGAGAAATATCACGTGTATGTGGCATGACGGAGACATTTATTAAAGAGCGCCCATTACCTGAAGACCCAATGAGAAAAGGGCGGGTCGATGTTGATGATGCCTTCATATCGCTTGTTAGATTTAAGAACGGGGCAATAGGCAGCTTAGAGGCCTCAAGATTTTGCGCTGGAAGAAAAAACTATCAGAGAATAGAGATTCATGGCACAGAGGGCACGATATGCTTTAATCTCGAGAGGTTAAATGAGTTAGAAGTTTATTCGAGAAAGGATCCTGTGGATAGGATGGGCTTTAGAAATATTCTTGTTACGGAGACTGTGCATCCATACATTGAACACTGGTGGCCTCACGGCCATATAATCGGATGGGAGCATACTTTCATTCACGAGATCTACCACTTCATAGACTGCATAGTTAACGATAAGCCAGTGGCACCTTTAGGCGCAACCTTCCATGATGGACTAAAGTGTCAAGAAGTTATGGAAGCAATAGTGGATTCCGCGGAGAAGGGCAGATGGGTAGACGTCCCCGAATAAATTTTCTTTAGTATAGGAGTGGGATGATTGACATCAAGAAACGATACAAACATAATTGAGAGGATAATTAATGGTTTAAGGGAGAGGCATGAAAGTTTAACTAAATATAGGAGCAAGATTTCCTGGAAATTTTATCAGGGTGAAGCCCCGAATGCCCATGAACCTGAATTTGATGATTCGCAATGGCAGCAAGCTAATCTACCTATGATATTTGACGCCCGGAAAGGTGAAGGGTGGTTTAGGTGTAAAATAACAGTTCCGAAAGAAATCGAGGGGATAGAGGTTTCGGGATCTACTGTAAAACTTCATTCATCAGCAATACTTAATAAAAGTGAATTGTTTATAAATGGGAGGCTTATTTTAAGTGCGGACTACTGGCTGGAGCTTAGACCAAGAATAATTCTGGATGAGAAGGCGGAGCCGGAAAAAACCTATTTCATAGCGATACATGTATTTCCAAAACATGAGCCAGTTGATATACCGCAATTCTATGTGACCTATAGCAACATTGAAAGAATAGCATTGGAAATAGAGTCCTTTATTGAAGAAATTAGGTTCGCCAGAGTTTTAGATAAAAGTCTAACGGAAAAAGTCTTAGAGAAATTTGACTTAAATGCCATTAAAGGAAGCTTCCAACACCTGCTAGATGAGATTAATAGGGCTAGAATCGAGCTTTCCCCTCTCTCAGCTGAAGCTAAAAGATTTAAGGTTCATTTGGTAGCTCACGCCCACATAGACATGAACTGGCTTTGGCCATGGGAAGACACAATCAATACCATTAAAAGCACTTTTTCCACAATGGTTAATCTAATGGATAAATATAGCGACTTCCATTTCTCGCAGAGCCAAGCGGTAACTTACAAGGTTGTTGAGGAGAATTTCCCAGATCTATTTGAGAGAATAAAGCAGCATGTTAAAAGGGGTAACTGGGATATAACAGCATCCATGTGGGTTGAAGCAGCAGTCAATCAAGCAGAACCTCCTGTGATTGTTGCAGCATCTGTCTCTTATA
>JAOAJJ010000227.1 GCA_026414245.1 Candidatus Bathyarchaeota archaeon | reverse complement strand
GCCTGGCCTATACGGGGATGGCCCGGGGCCTGCCCCAGGTGGCCCATCAGCTCCACGAGGAGGGATGGAGCCATCCGGAGGGACGGCGCTACAAGCCCCTGACCTACTCCTGGCTCCACGGCCTGCGCCCGAACGGATCGGGGCTGTGGGCGGAGGGGACGGTCACCTGGTGGGCCTCCTCGCCGATCCCGGCAGTGGTGGAGGCGCTGGCCCTGGGCCTGCTGCTGGAGCCGGAGGTCCGGCTGGGACCTTACCCGGTGATGGTGGAGCGGGTCGAAGTGGAGTCAGCGCCGGACTTTCGCGAGACGATGACCTTCACGGCCCTCTCGCCCATCACCATCTCCACCGGCGAGCGGCGGGGGGACGGCCGGCTGGTCAAGCGGTATCTGTCGCCGGAGGAAGCGGCCTTTGGGCGGGCGCTGGCGGAGAACCTGCGGCGGAAGGCGGCGGCCTTCTACGGACGGGAGCTCCGGGGGGAGCTGGAGATCCAGCCGCATCCCCCCTATCGCTCCAAGCTGGTTCGCATCCATGACACCGACATCCGGGGCTGGCTGTTCTCGTTCACCGTCTCTGGGGACCCCGAGCTCATCCGCCTGGGCTACGAGGCCGGCTTCGGCGAGCACACGGCGAGTGGATTTGGGATGGTGAGGATTTATGCACATAAGCCCAGTGCAGAGGCAGAAATATAATCCCATTTGAATAATATTGTCGCAGAGTCATGCAAAGGAATAAGCGAGACCCTCTGAGAGTTTTTATTCTTCCCGATAGAATATCCAACGAACAACGGCTCGTAGATCGGGCTGAAGAGGATTTGCTGTGTGCTGTTCACCTACTGAGAAAGCCTCCATTCGGCAGATACACCCCTGCGCACGTTTGCTATCTACTGCATCAATCAATCGAAAAATGGCTTAAAGTTTTATTGTTATACAATAAAGGAAAATATCCAAAGCTCCATAACCTCGATGAGCTGTTCCAGAACGTTATACAGAGCACTGATCATCATCTCTCTAACACTATTTCAAGAGTAAAAGATTTAATAGAAGAGGTTGACGAATGGGTTGAGAGTTCGGCTGGTGTCTGGGAACTAAAAATTTTGGATAGGAATTTTCAGGACAATTTAAGGTATAACAAAGATGACCCAAATGATGTTCAAGTTTGGGTTCTTCTAAAGTGTGCCTTTAAAATTCGCAAGATTGTTAAACGGATTATAGTTAGATCACAATAAATTAGGGGGATGGGGATGTATGAGTCAAGCTTTAAATGCGAAGTGATCACTCCGCTGTTTTTGTCTGGAGCAGAACCCTTCGGACTTCCAGAGATAAGGGCGGCTTCAATTCGAGGGGCAATGCGATATTGGTATCGTGCCCTCCTTGGTAGCTTGATGGCAGCGATAGACAGTGAGAGTCTCCCTTTGCGACAGCTGCGACAGCTTGAAGCAGAGGTTTTCGGCGATACGAACCGAGCATCTCCGATAATTGTTCTTTCATCTGCTGGCGAGGTTGTGCGAATCCAAGAGTTTAAAAAGAAAAAGGCGGTTCGGATTCAACCTGGATATTTCGTGCCAAGTGGACGGGATTACTTGCTATGGTCGATGTCAGAATTCGGTCGTCCGAATACAGAAAGATATCGTCCGGCCCGAAAATATATCGATTCTGGCAGTCAATTTAACGTTATTCTACGCTTACGAAGCTCTTCAGATGAGCGAATAATTTATAAAGCAATCGCCGCGTTTTGGCTAGTTGCGAACTTAGGAGCGCTAGGTTCTCGGGCCCGACGAGGAGCTGGATCGATCAAAGTTGTTATCCCTGCTTCAAATACTCCCATCCCTTTTAAGATTTGTCGATCGATTGAAGAACTGAGGGAATATCTGTCTTCTGGAATAAAGGAGTGCCTTAAGCTGGTGGGAGGAGAGGGGCTATATTTTGATCGCCCACCGAAATATGACACTTTAGCTCCGGGGGCGGCCGAAGTATGGATCGTTAGTGACTCAGCAAATGGATGGCAAACACCTGAAGAAGCCCTCGAAG
>JAOAJJ010000226.1 GCA_026414245.1 Candidatus Bathyarchaeota archaeon | reverse complement strand
ATACAGACTGGGCATCCCGGACCAGCTATGACGTCAACTGTTTCAGGCAGCAGGCTCCTTATACCGTAATGTGATATGACCCATTCATGGGTTCCGCAGACGTGGCATATCTTCACAGAGTCTTTTTTCGGCGCAACCTCACGGATCTTTTCAACTATCCTTTTCGCAAGATTAGGGTCCCTGAAGCCTTTCTCCCAGCTCATGAATTATCATCTTTCGCTTTATTTTCTTCCTCCGACTCTAGGATTTCTCTCCATAGTTCTAGGGTTTCATTGGCTTCCTTCTCGTCTAAAACCTGTATGGCGTAGCCTGCGTGCACGAGGATGTAGTCGCCGATCTTAGCGTCAACGAGAGATACATTAACCTCTCTAACTACCCCGCCAAAATCGACTTTAGCCAAGTCTCCATTAACCTCAATGACTCTAGCTGGGATCGCTAAACACATACTCTCATTCTCTCAGAAATGGAGAAGACAAATAAATACTTTCCCCAGACCAACATCAGTTAAATTAAAGAGGAGCGACTTAATCTATTTTGGAGAAGCTGGATTTGACTGACAGTAAGAGGTTCGGTGAAATAGATTCCTCATGGAACCCTATAACCGGCTGCCTGCACATGTGCTCCTACTGTTGGGCTAGAAATTACGCTAATAGACTTGCCTCTATGGGTGTTGAACCCTATAGGACGCATGGTTTTAATCCAGCTCTAGCTGAGTGGAGGCTTAGGCAGAAGCTCCCAAACGGCAAGTTTATCTTTGTATGTGTAACAGAGGATACTCTGGTTAACGCGGTTGATGGGCTTCTAGAAATCAAGTATGTTGATGCCGGCGATGTGGTTTTAGGATTATGTGGAGGACTTATCGTGCCTAGCGCTATTATTGCTAAGATAGCTGTCAAGACGGAGACAGTTTATAGAGTGGTCACGGAATCTACGGAAATTATTTGCTCGCCAACACACAGAGTATTAACGCACAGAGGATACTTAATGGCGAAAGACTTAAAGACGGGAGACCATGTTTGCGTCTACACTGATGAACAAAATATCAGAGGAGCAAAGTTTCGGTTAAGGGCGGGATCGTCAAAATCGAGTAGGGTTCCAGTTAAGCAATCATGTAAACACTGTGGAAATCCCCCGGTGCGTCAAGATACTAATCTTAGTTGGGAAAGAGTCAGGGAAGTCGATGCTGAAAATTCCGGAGAGATACTCTATGATTTAGCGACGACCACCCGCAACTACATATCAAATAAAATAGTGTCCCACAATTGCGATATGGGCGATATGTGGGGTGACTGGGTTCCAGGAGAGTGGATTGAGAGGGTTCTGAGAGTTGTTAAGTCGAAGCCCCAGTCAAAATTCTTCTTTCTAACAAAGAACCCGAAGAGATATTTGGAATTTGAGGATAGGTTCAGCGAGAACGCTGTTTTAGGCGTAACATTAGAGACCAATAGGGATTACAGGTTGAGCCGGGCGCCTACACCCAGAGAAAGATACGAGGCTATGGTTAAACTCGACTGGAGGTGGAAGGCTGTCGTCATAGAGCCTATCTTAGACTTCGACGAGGAGTTCATAGACTATATATATGATATCTCGCCGGAGATAGTTTACGTCGGCTACGATAATTATGGAAACAGGCTTCCAGAGCCGAAGCTAGAGAAGACAATGATACTATTGGAAGCCTTAAGAGACATAACTGATCTAAGGCCGAAAACCATAAGGAAGGCTTGGAATAAAACATAATAGCCTAAACGGTCTAGCTAGCAGATCCTCGGGACAGGATCCCCAATCGGCCTCGGAATAATCCTTTTACCTCCTATAACAGTCTCCATCACCACCCCGGTGAACCTGTCTGTAACCTCGCCTATTACAGCGGCATCTCTCCCCTCATCAGTCCCCCTAAGTAACTCAAGAGCCTCCTCAGCCTTTTCCCTAATAACTCCGACAACCACTTTACCTTCATTACCTATCTCAAGCGGATCAAGCCCAAGCATATCGCACGCAGCCTTAACAGGCTCCTTTATTGGGATCTTATCCTCATATATAACTATGCCAAGCCTAGACTTCTCACTAAACTCGTTCAGCGCATCGGCGAGCCCCCCACGG
>JAOAJJ010000225.1 GCA_026414245.1 Candidatus Bathyarchaeota archaeon | reverse complement strand
ACAAAGAACCTTGTATAATTGTTTGGGTTATCAGCTATATTCTTGGCAAGAATATTCATGCCGTATATAGCTGCAGCCCTCTCACTCGCTATAGCTGCAGCACTAAGCATATTATTCTCCTTAATCATTTTAACGCTTCCAGCAGTATCATATGTAGATATTATCTCACAGTTTAACCTTTCAAGGAAACCCCTGCATTGACCGAGAGCCTGAGGGTGTGAGTAAACAACCCTAATAGAGTTAAGGTCAACGCCTGGATTCGCTATCAAGCAGTGAACTATTCTTAAAACTATTTCCCCGCAAACCTTAACATCATATTCCAGGAATAGATCGTAGACCTGTGTCACGCTGCCCTCAATAGAGTTTTCTATGGGAACGACGCCGAAATTTGTCTCTTCGTTCTCCACTGATCTAAACACGTCTGAGAAACGCTTGCATGGAACCGGTTGAACATCCTGCCCGAAGAACTCATATATTGCACTTTCACTATACGCGCCTATCTCACCTTGAAAGGCAACTTTGATAGGTTTTTTGGAGCATTTATCGCCTAGCAGCATCATAACTCCTTTTCTCACTTAAAGCCAACTTATATTCATTCGACAAATCAAATTAGGTTTTCAAACTTATAATATAAATGTTACCTTCCACTAGACGGGTGAATGGCAAAAAGGTTAAATTCAGCCCACTGATATTAGCATAACATTAGCATAGCTAGCAATGAGGGGCTACAATTGTCCTATAAATATATGGCTGAAGCATGGAGGAAGCCTGGCGAATCGTATGTAGAGGAGATAATGCGCCAGAGAATCGTAGAATGGCGTAAGCAGCCAGCGATCATCAGAATTGATAAGCCAACACGAGTTGACAGGGCTAGAAGGCTCGGCTATAAGGATAAGCCAGGATACATCGTTGTCAGGGTTAGAGTTAGGAGAAGCGGATTTAGGAAGACTAGACCTGAATCTGGGAGAAGACCTAAACGCATGGGTGTCCTTAAATATAAGTTGGCGAAGAGCTTGAGGCTGATGGCTGAGGAGAGGGCTGCGAGAAAATTCCCGAACCTTGAGGTCCTTAACTCATATTGGGTTTGGGAAGATGGACGCTATAAATGGTTTGAAGTTATAATGGTGGACAGAAAACTTCTACCTGAACTACAACTCGGCAAAGGTAGAGGACGAGTCTTTAGAGGATTAACGAGTGCGGGGAGAAGGGTTCGAGGCCTCTTAGCTAAGTAGGAAAAGTTTTATTTTGAGGGGTAAAGGTTAGAGTGCTTCTCCATTCTATGAGGAGAATCGCTGAGATTCCTTGGATTTCAGATATAGTTTAAGCCATATAATGGCGTGGGTATTGGTAGAGCCCCGCTTAAAAATCTTTTTATGGGCGTTATCTTCTCTCTAGGTCTTTTCGCATCCGGCGAATCTAAGAAGAGCAGCGTTATGTCTGATAGCTCAAGCATGAATGCTTCTCCATTTAAAACTACTTTTACCCCCTCACCAAACTCCTCAATCTTCACTTTCGATACAGCTTCCTCACCAACCCTCTCCACTAGGTAGCGTTTAACCTTTTCAAAGAAGACACTTGGGTTCAGTATAAGCATGCTTGCCTCCGAGTCTATGCGGGACTTACTCAATCCACGCTCTTCAAGAAGGCTCAGCGTCTCTACATCGTGGAAGGGAACAGCTAATTCGAGGCTGCTGATATTCTCGGTCTCAAGAATACGCGCTATTAAATGCAGGATAGTGTTCCTCGAACCAGCGTACTCCCAAATCTTCATGGAGTCAGAGTCAAATGAGGAGAAGGCTGCATAGGCTAAAGCCTTACCGCTCTTCTCGGCTAGAAATATCCCGCTTCTTAAGCCTCTGTATTGAGGCATTCTCATAAAGTTCTCTAGCAATAATTTAAACTCCTCAAAGGTGCGCTGATATCTGACCGGCTCCCTCTGATATATTGAGATCACATCCATGATTCGGCTCTCATCATAGGGAACTATATTGAATTTTTGCTCATCAACTGTTAATTTATCGTAGGGAACATTATAGTAGTAAACTATACCAGACTTAAAGCAGCCAAAGCGCCTATAAAGGCCTCTATCTCCAGACTGTCTCTTATAC
>JAOAJJ010000224.1 GCA_026414245.1 Candidatus Bathyarchaeota archaeon | reverse complement strand
GCCTAATATTACTGGCGCTCCTCTTAACTTTTTTATCTCCCAAGACATACTGCCTAAGCTCTGAGTCATAGTATATGTTGTCGATCGACCTGCTCGGCATGACAATGTTGGGGAAGACCCCCTCCTCTAACTGATCATATATAGTGCGCCCAAACTTTTCGAGCTTTAAAATGACTTCTTTCCTCTTCTCCTTAGCCGTTATACTAATCTTCTTCAATCTTTTTAGCCCTCCTCAAAAGATTCTCTACGCTGGGTATTTCATTCCTTCCAGCTAATTTAGCTGAAAATTCAGCTATTTTAGGCAGATACTTAGCGAAGACCGAGAGGCGTGCTTTTTCGCGTTTATCTCTTTCTTTTTTTGATAAGTAGGCTCCAAGTTGACGTGCAACCTCCCTTACCCCATTTAATATCTCCCTACTGACTTCCGGTATATCGGCGATCATCTCCTTCCCAACGGTCTTCCACGGAATCTTTGTGCTGCATATGTGAACTAGAACAGCGAAAGGCATGCCGGGCGTTAACCCATACTTCCTCCAATCAATTGACTTAACAATTTTCCAGCTGACATCACCTGACTCGTCGTAAACCAAGGGGATTTTATTTGCAAACCTATACAAAAGTATGTCGTCTCTCACCGGAACCTTACCGCCATACGCTATTCCAACCTCAATAATAAATGGATGACCGGAATACGCTGAGGGCTTACGCTGAGTAACATCCACAAACTCAGGTTCAAGCTCCTTTAGAATCCCCGCCCTGAGGATTTCTTCGCCTAAAGGTGATAGGCAATCGGCGTCTGGTGGAAGAAAATCGTTGAAGCTCTTCATTGCTTGAACAAGCTTAACTATCTCCTCTGGCTTAAGGCTCTTTGGGTCAGCCTCTTCTGGAAAGCCAGCGAACTCGAGGAAACGTTGAGCGATGCGTTTGCCAACCCTATGAAAATGCTCCTGCATAAAATCTAGCAGAGTCTTGCACCGCGTTACACGTATTATGCGATACAACATTTCAACATCTACGCCGTGAGGGTGGGGTAAAGTCTCTTTCGGTTGGGGTGGAAGACTTAAAACAACCCTCTCAAACTTATATAGTCGCCCTCTCGGATCAATAAATATTATATTGGCGTAAGGGTTAACTATCGCCGTCTGTTTTAAATATTCAAGAACCTTTGGCATCGCCTTAATATAGTCACCTTCAAGGCTTAATTCGACTATTGTCCCATGCCATCCCCTCTCATTTTCACGTATCTTCCTGTCCAAAATAATTGGACGGTTACGCTCAATATCTATCATCAGAGTATACTCATATATCTTCTGGGAACCAGTGCTTGAGATAACCTTTACAGGCTTGTTAGTCGTTATCTGCCCATATAGAATAGTCATCGTTCCACCTAGACCAAATGTCCCACGGGACTGCCGCAACTTATACTTTGAGCTAAACAGAAATTGACAGAAGGCTAGCGGCACATAATCCGCCGGTATACCTGAACCATTATCTCTAACTCTTAAAACGTAGAGGTTTTCACCCTCGCCTCCCTCGCCTTTAACGGGCGATAAACGTATATAAATATCTGGCAGAATGCCTACGGGCTCCGTAGCATCAAGGGAGTTTTCCACAAGCTCCCTTATCGCTGAGAAAATAGCCCTTGCAGGGTTTGCAAACCCCGCTATCTCCCTATTCCTATAGAAGAAGTCGGCTGGACTTATTTCTTGAAATACTTGACTTATTATTTTCACGCCCCTTTCACTCTAAAAATTATATAGCTCGGTTATGAGCTTATTGAATTTATATTATGTTCATCTAGATTCAGATGATAGCTTTCCCCCCTCCCAAAGTTCAAGCCGCCTTCTCTTCAGCTCCTGCCTTTTCCTCTGTAAAAATCTATAGACTGTTGCATGTTGACTGCCGTTTATCAGCATATTTATCGCCTCACGTGCTACATTGACCTGCTCGACGTCGCCTATTATTGCAACAGTGTGCCCA
>JAOAJJ010000223.1 GCA_026414245.1 Candidatus Bathyarchaeota archaeon | reverse complement strand
AATATAATTTTGCCGTTGAACTTGGAGCCGGGCTTAGCGGCGACGAGGTTCATTCCGTATTCTAGGCTAAGCTCCTCAAGTATATCTTCTATATTGCCCTCACCTATGAAGTCGCTGAAGTCTATTAGGCTCTTTAGTCCAGCCGTTCCAAAAAGGTCGCATATTAGGCAGATATTATTCATTCTTGTCAGATCGCAGGGAAGACCTCTCTCCTCGAAGAGAACGCTACCCCATATTTTATGATGTCTCCAGCCATGCGTCCCTCTTTCAGGCTCCTTAATGGGGGGTCTGCCAGCCCTTATAAAGCATGACCTCACATAGCCATTTTTTGGCCTAAAGCTTAGTTCGAGCCTAGACCTAATATTGCCTTTAACTGATGAGCCCGGTATAGTTGGTCGGTTGCCGCTAATATTAAATTGTATTACCTCCATGAATTTGGCTGCTCGAAGTAGGCTTGCAATATCTTTTCTGCCGCTTTTAACGAGATTTGTTAGAATTTCCTCGTTTACGGTTAAAGGTATTGTGGATGAGCCGATGTGAATATATGAGTCAGCTAGTAGTGTGGTGTGAATTATTCCGCAAAGGCCTTTAAATCTACTTCTGTCTCTAGGCTCCCGCCTTAAAACGTTAACTTTTTCCGACAAACCCATTCCACGCCTCTATCATTTTTTCAAGGGCTCTCCAGGCGTCTTTATCCTCGGATATTATCCACCCATCCTTAAGCCTAGCAACTCCTGTAAGGTCAACATCCTTGTCGACGCCGGGTTCTAAGGAGACCATTATTAGGCTTGGCTCCTTCATGAAGTCTCTGTTTTTAAACTTTAAGTCTTCAACCTTAACTGCCCCGAAGCCCCTTGACTTGAATCCGCCAACCTTTATCAGCCCCTCATACATCCTCTTTAGGACGAGGGATAGCATCCCAATCGCGTAATTTGGCAGGTTTCTGCACCGTATGCTAAACCTGAATCTTGCGCCCGGTTCGATGAACTCAACTCTATAGAGTGCGCTCGCCTGCGCTGCGCCAGTCCTCCTATTTATGGCTATTCCAGTTCTTACGCCGGTTCTAACGTCAATAATTTGTCCGTTTTCATCGATTGGATATGCATCGCTGAAAGAGATCTTACTCATATAGCGTGTGCTACCAAAAATCTTACACATTAGGCAAGCATTTTCGTAAAAGACTTTTATGGCATTTTTATCACTACTCCTCATTAGCTCGTCGATGCGCTCATTCAGCTTCTTTCCATCGACATGTTTTGTCTCACCGCATGTCTCCTTTGAGAGACCGGTGCAAACGTCTATGCCACTGTGTCTGGCGAGTGATGTTGCGTAGCTCCTGAAAACTCCTTTAAGGCTTGATCCCGGTATGTATGGCACGTCGATGCCACCATATCTGATTCTTAAGACTGCAAGATCTACTGGGGCTTCTAGGGGTGGTTCTCTACCGGAGCCTACTCTAAGCGGTTCTATGTTGGCAATATATCCCTCGAAGATTGTTTCCCTAAGTAGGGTTGAATGTGAAAGCCACTGCTCCCTGCTCATACAAAATCCCCTCGCGGGACACTTCGAATCTTCCATTCTTTAGGCAGTATGCCTTCCATCTCGCTTCTTTAAGCTTAATTAAGCCTGCGCCGATGCTCTTTCTAGCTCCGACTTGAATGCCGAAAGTATGCATTATGTTTAGGAGGTCTTTTATGAGGAGACCGCGTAGGTCGTTTGTTCTAGACTCTGGGAAGACCTCTATGTTCAGTATATCCATTCTGAAGGTCCATTCGAGTCCAGGCTCTACAAACTCTTCAACGAATGGTCCTAGTCCACTTCTTACGCTCCCAAAGTCTCTATCAATTGCTATTCCATATTTATAGAGGGGTTTTGCCCCCTCGGGGCTTTTGGGCAAGGAGTCATATATTTTGATGTGGCTTGCAAGCCTAGTATTACCGAATATCCCGCATATTTCACAGAAATTTCCTTTTTCTTCCTCATTCTTGGCGACCTCATCTTGCCAGGGATCGTGGACATTGATGCCTTTAGATCTAGCGAGCGTCTCAGCCAGTGATCTGAGGACTCCTTTGAGGCTTGATCCTGGTATAACGGGCTTATCGTTTATCCTGTATACGGTTATATCT
>JAOAJJ010000222.1 GCA_026414245.1 Candidatus Bathyarchaeota archaeon | reverse complement strand
ATGAGGGATGACGTCGTGGTAGGCGATAAAGTAACATTTGAGGGCTGTAAAATGATATTGAAAGCATTAGGTATATCGACGGATAACATAAATGTTTAATAATGTATCTCCACAATGTCTCCGTCCATCAACACATGATTAAACCCAACCCTTTCGCCGGGATACTTAGCGCTCGGCCCCCAAATCTTAGCGTATTTAAATCCCCTATACATTTCAGTATGCAATCTCTTGGCAACATCAATCACTTCTGTCCCCTCCCTGACCACTAGAGGCTTTCGAGAAGGCTCCTTGGATGAAGGCTCCTTGGTGTAAACTCTTATTATTCCAAGCATCTTGAAGATGAGTTTTCCAAGATACTTTAAACCCTCATTCTTCAGGCAGGAGACTATGAGAAACGGCAAGCCCTGCTCCTCCAAATAATCTCTTAGCTGCGCCATGTTCGCTTTAGCGCCCGGCAAATCAGACTTGTTCGCAATTATCAGGGTCGGCTTATAAACGCTATTTGAGAATAAGGATGCTTCAATATCGTTTAAGCTCACCTTTCCACTTATCTTGACGAGAGCCGACGTAATTCTATAGCTAGCCAGTAAGTTCTTCACATCCTCATGAGCGCAGTCAACTAGCACGCCGTGGTTTATTATCTGAATCCCCGCACCATAAGGGCGTCTTATGATCTCAACCTCACCTTCAGGCTTCTTAACTAATATTCCAGCATTATCTAATTCTGACAGCATCATGGATAGCTGCTCTACAGGATTACTCGATAAGTCAACCATTAATATTAAGCCGTCGGCGTTACGCGCTAAACCAAGTATTTGTGTACCACCCATTCTTCCCTCAGAGGCTCCTTCAACAATAGCCGGCGCTTCAACAAGCTGGAACTGTATATCCTCGAATTGAAGCATACCTGGAATCGGCCTTTGGGTTGTGAATGGAATCGAGCTTATCTCCGGCTTCGCATTGGTTACAGCGGCCAGCAAGCTGCTTTTGCCAGCATTTGGCGGCCCTAAAATAACTATTTGACCAGCTCCTTCTTTAGGTATAGAGAACCCGCTTCCACCGCCCTTTTTGCGAGCCTTAGTCCGCTCTAGCTCCCGCTCAAGCTCGGCTATTCTACGCTTGACGTTAGCTACGAGCTTGCTTGTTCCCTTATGTTTTGGGACTAATGAAAGGAATTCACGCATAAGCTTTATTTTCTCTTGTGGGGAACGGCAAGCCACTACTTCAGCCCATTTAGCCTTAGCCTCTGCCGGCAGGTTTGTAACCATCTCTACTCAGTATAAGAAATTATGTTTAGCGCTCTATATTTTTGTCGTTTTCTCAACCCTTACGCCTTCACCGATCTCTGAAAACCAGCCGTTCCTAGCGCCCGCGGCGATACATTCTCCGATAACCCTCTCTCCAGCCTCCCTATCTTTAACCAGAGATATTATGCTTCCACCCAAGCCGGCTCCAGACAATTTAGCTCCATAAGCCCCTGCATCTAAGGCGGCTTCACATATCCTGTCGATTTTGGGTAAACTTACATCGTAAAGGTCTCTTAGGAGCGCATGCTGAGCGTTCATTATTTCACCCAGAATCACATGGTTCCTCTCGCTTCTAGCGGCTCTCTGGATTTTTCTCCAAGAATCTTCACCTAAAGTGGATATGAGTTCGCCTTCTCTAACCTCCTCGAATCTAAGAATCTTCAGAGCGATGATAGTTAACCTATGCATTCTGAGGGTGAATAAAATTCTTTTTCTCGAAGTCTCATCCAGGATTGATAAGTAGTCTTTAAGCTCTTCTTCGCTGAGATCTTCCCACATCGGTTGATCAAACCTGTATCCGAGCTTACGTTTCACGTCTCCTGGAACAAAAACGCTCTCCATGAGGGTTTTTAAGCCAGCGTTTATCTCCGCTTGCCTCTTTGGGTGAATGTCACCGGTCGAGTGCCTTATCCCCGAATCTATTACTGCAAAGGCTAAATCCTTGAATGGAAGCACCTCAACCTCGTATGGCGGACTACAATCAATTTTAATTATTCCTCCGAAGGCTACACCATATTGATCTAGCCTACCGCAGGGTATACCCACCTCCACATTCTCAGCGGCAAAAGAT